>NZ_JBFUIP010000105.1:0-19691 GCF_056401815.1 Aminobacter sp. P4_D5
GGATTACCAACTACGTTCGCCCCAAGATCAACTCGATGCTGGGCCGTCGCGAAATGCCCGAAAATCTCTGGATCAAGGATCCCGAGAGCGGCGAGATGGTGTTCCACAAGGACCTCGAGGAAAATCAGTATGTGATCCCCTCGTCGGGCCATCACATGAAGATCTCGGCCAAGGAGCGGCTGCGCTTCTTCTTCGACGAAGGCCGCTACGAGCCGATCGAAAATCCAAAGGTGATGGTCGATCCGCTGAAATTCCGCGACGAAAAACGTTATGTCGACCGGCTGAAGGACGCCAAGGCCAAGACCGGCATGGAAGACGCGATCCTGTCGGGTACCGGCACGATCGAGGGTCTGCCCGTGGTCGTCACCGTGCAGGATTTCGCCTTCATGGGCGGTTCGCTCGGCATGGCCGCAGGCGACGCCATCATCCGCGCCTTTGATGTCGCGCTTGAAAAGAAGCGCCCGCTGATCCTGTTTGCCGCCTCGGGCGGCGCGCGTATGCAGGAGGGCATCTTGTCGCTGATGCAGCTGCCGCGCACGACAGTTGCCGTAGACCGGCTCAAGGAAGCCGGCCTACCCTATATCGTGGTGCTGACCAATCCGACGACCGGCGGCGTCACCGCTTCTTATGCGATGCTGGGCGACGTGCACATTGCCGAACCGGGCGCGCTGATCGGCTTTGCCGGCCCACGCGTCATCGAGCAGACGATCCGCGAAAAGCTGCCCGAAGGCTTCCAGCGCTCGGAGTACCTGATGGATCACGGCATGGTCGACATGGTGGTGTCGCGCCTGGAGCTCAAGTCGACGATCGCCAATCTGGTGAAAATCCTGGTCAAGGCACCGGCCGCCGCGAAAGTGGCCGATGCCGAGATCCTGCCACCGGTGGTGCCGGTGCCGGAGCGCCGCCCGCAAGCCTAGTGCTTCGCGGCCTGGACGACGTTGAAGCCGGGGGGACTGCCATGACCACGCTCGAAGCCGATCTCGAAATCGAGCGCCTTTTGGCGCTGCACCCGAAGGGTTTCGACCTTTCGCTCGACCGCATCACGCGGTTGCTCGAACGGCTCGGCAACCCGCAGGATCACATGCCGCCGGTGATCCACATCGCCGGCACCAACGGCAAGGGCTCGACCGCGGCGTTTTCGCGGGCGCTACTCGAAGCCTCGGGGCTTCTGGTGCATGTGCATACCTCGCCGCATCTGGTGAACTGGCATGAGCGCTATCGCCTGGCAGCCCCCGCCGGCGGCAAGCTGGTTGCCGACGACGTGCTGGCCGATGCCGTCAGGCGCGTCGGCGAGGCCAATCGCGGCGAAAAGATCACCGTCTTCGAGATCCTTACCGCTGTCACCTTCGTCTTGTTTTCCGAACATCCGGCGGATGCCAGCATCATCGAGGTCGGGCTCGGCGGGCGCTTCGACGCCACCAACGTCATCAAGCGGCCGGCAGTGTCTGTGATCATGCCGGTGTCGATGGACCACGAGGCCTATCTCGGCGACAAGGTCGAACTGATCGCCGCCGAAAAGGCCGGCATCATCAAGCGCGGCTGCCCTGTTGTCATCGGCGCGCAGGAGACCGAGGCGGCACAGCAGGTTCTCATCGATACCGCCGAACGGCTCAACTGCCCGCTCGAGGTCTACGGCCAGGATTTCGTCGCCTTCGAAGAAATTGGCCGCATGGTCTACCAGGACCAGAACGGGCTGATGGACCTTTCGCCGCCAAGGCTTCCCGGCCGGCATCAGTTCGCCAATGCTGCAGCCGCCATGGCGGCGGTCAGATCGGCCGGTTTCCCGATCAGCGAGCGCGCCGCCGACAAGGCGATGACGACGGTGGCCTGGCCCGGCCGCATGCAGCGCATGCCATTGGGCAAGCTGAGCGACCTCGGCCCAAAGGGTGCCGAAATCTGGATCGACGGCGGCCACAATCCCGGTGCAGGCACCGTCATTGCCGAAGCGCTGACCGAGCAGGAAGAGAAGTTCCAGCGGCCACTGTTCTTGATCTCCGGTATGATCAACACCAAGGACCAGACCGGCTATTTCCGTCCGTTCCACGGCATGGCGCGGCATGTCTACACCGTGCCGGTGACGATGAGCGAAAGCGGTGTGCCCAACGAGGAGCTGGCGGTGCGCGCGAGCGAAGCCGGGCTGTCGGCCGAGCCGGTCAGCTCGGTTGCCAATGCGCTGATGCTTTTGCGCGACACCTGGGACGAGAACGAGCCCGCGCCGCGCATCCTGATCGGCGGCTCACTCTACCTCGTTGGCGCAGTGCTTGCCGAAAACGGCACGCCCCCCACCTGAAGACCAGCCAAAAGCTGGATACAAAAAAGCCCGGTCACAAAGCCGGGCTTTTTCACGTTCGTGAGCTGCGTAAGCGATCTTCAGGCGATGTTGCCGTTGATCCAGCTCGACAGCGCGGTCTTTGGCAAGGCGCCGACCTTGATGTCGGCGACTTCGCCGTCCTTGAAGATCATCAGCGTCGGAATCGAGCGCACGCCGAACTGGGCGGCGATCTCGGGGTTCTCGTCGATGTTGACCTTGGTGATCTTGACCTTGCCGGCGAGCTCGTTGGAAATCTCTTCGAGCGACGGGCCGATCATCTTGCAGGGGCCGCACCATTCAGCCCAGAAATCGACGACGACGGGCTCCTTGGCCTCGAGCACGCCGGACTTGAAATTGCTGTTGTCGATCTTGACGGTGGCCATGTAACGGTCCTCTTGGAGTTGGCTGTCGCGCCATATGTGGTGGTAAGGCGCCCCTCGTTCAAGCAGTTCTTGTGTCACGCCTCGGTGAGTCGAACAAGCGCGGCGTCCATCGCCTCAGCGGGGACAGGGATCAACCGCGGTGCCTCCGTGAACAGAAGTGCCGCTGCGACCGGCTTGCCGGGATAGAGAGGCTGAAGCAGCGCGCGGTAGAGCGCAAGCTGCACCACATAGGCCTCGGGCACCTCGTTGAACGAGACGGGCGGTGCGTTATTGGTCTTGTAGTCGACGATCAAAACCTCGTTATCGGTGATCGCCAGCCTGTCGATCTTGCCCGACACCGAACGCGGCTTGCCGCGCACATGGAGGCTGCCCATGATCGATACCTCGGCGCGCGAAGTCGGAGCAAACAGCGGCTGGAATCGTGGGTCGTCGAGCACCGACATGACAGAGGCGGCAGCGGCGGACCGTTCGTGCGGTTGCCAGTCCTGTCCGACGCGGGCGAGGTAGCGCTCGGCGGCAGCAACGCGATCCTCCGGGGCAAGGCGCGGCAGCATCTGCAATAGCCGGTGCAGGGCCGAGCCGCGCGCAATGGCAAAACCCGGCTCGCCATCGGCGTCGAGCACCGGCGAGCGGCCGGAGATCAGCGGTTCGCGCGTCTCGTCGATCAGAGCTGATGCACCCGACGGCGACAGCGGCCGTGGCAGATCCTCGAAGGGCGGTGGCGCGGCGTAGAGGCTTTCAGGCAAAGGTTCGATGGGCGACCTTCCGCCAGCTTCCGGCTCCGCCGCCGAAAGAGGCGTCTTGGGCAGCGGGGTGACGCGGAAGCGGTGGACTAGGCGGTCGGTGATGACGGGATGGCCGCGCTCTTCGCTCTCAGGTGCTGCCGACAATGCGCGGCTGACGATCGAATGCCAGGTGTTGAGGCCCGGCTGGCGCTTGCCGTGATAACCGCAGACGATCAGCCGGTCTTCGGCGCGCGTCATGCCGACATAGAGCAGCCGCCTGTACTCGTCGTCGGCGAGGTCCTTGGCCAGTGCGCTGGCGCCTTTCGAAAAGGCGTTGGCGACGTCGCTGCCGGCGCGCCAGAGATAGCCCTTGCCCTGCCAGTGTTTTCCACGCGGGACAAACGGCATCAGGCGCGGCAGATGCTGGTCGCTGAACGGGGCCGAGCCGCTGTCGACGAGAAACACCACCGACGCCTCGAGGCCCTTGGCGGCGTGCACGGTCATGATGCGGACTTCATCCCGCGTCTGATCCATTTCGCGCTTGATCTCGGGGCCGGCGTTTTCCAGCGTCGACAGGAAAGATTCGAGACCCGGCAGGCCAGTGCGCTCTTCCGCCAGGCAGAAACTCAGGAACTCGTCGAGAATGTCGCCGGCCTCCTGGCCGAGGCGCGAAATCATCTTCTTGCGCACGCCATCGCGGTCGCGACCGCCCGACAATACACCCGAATAGAACTCGAAGATCGGCCGGAACGCCGCTTCGGTCGCCCAGGCTTCAAGCTGGTCCGCAACTGCCTTGAACCCTGCGTTGGTTTCGGCATGGTCGCGCAACGAGGCGATCAGCGAGCGCCCGCTTCCACGTCCCGCGGCAAGCGCAAACAGCGCATCCTCCGACAGGCCGAAGATCGGGCTGCGCAGCACAGCGGCCAGCGACAGGTCGTCCTCCGGCTGGATCAGGAAGCGCCCGAGCGCGATCAGATCCTTGACGGCGATGTGGCCGGGCAGGCTGAGCCGGTCGGCACCGGCAACGGGGATGTCGCGGCGCTTGAGGGCGCGGGACAGCGCATGCACGAAACGGTCGCGCTTGCGCACCAGCACCATGACGTCGCCGGCACGAAGGCGTTTTCCCGTGCCTTCGATGATTTCGCGCTCGTCGAGCCATTTGCGGATCGTCGCCGCGACCTGTTCGGCAACGACAACGGCGGGCGCATGGGCGTGGTCGATGGGCTTGCGCCAGTCGTCGGGCTCGTCGACGGCATCGGCACCGACCGAGGGCCAGACCTCGGCATAACCTGCAGCACCGGCGCGGATCGCCTTGTGGCTCGGCGGTTCGGGCGCGCGAGTGACACCGCGACGCACGCTCGTATCCTCAAAGACGCGGTCGACAGCCGAGAGCACGTCGTCGGTCGAGCGGAACGACCATGTCAGCGTGACGTCCTCGAAACGAGCATTGGCGTCGCGGATGCGGGCGGCGAACTCATGCTTGGAATTGTCGAAGGACTCAGGTGCGGCGCCCTGGAACGAATAGATCGACTGTTTTTCATCGCCAACGGCAAAGACCGTGCGGTGGACGTTGTCGCGGGCGCTGAAGCCGGAGAAGAATTCCTCGGCCAGCCGCTTCACCACCTCCCACTGGTCGGGGCTGGTGTCCTGCGCCTCGTCTAGCAGGATGTGGTCGATGCCCTTGTCGAGCTTGTATTGCACCCAGGGGCCTGCGTCGGGCCGCGCCAAAAGGTTGACGGTGCGGGTGATCAGATCGTTGAAATCGAGGAAGCCGCGCCCGGTCTTCAGCCGCTCGTAACGGGCGATCAGCCAGTCGGCGATGGTCAGCGCTGCCTGTGTTGCTTCCAGCATGCGGAAATGAGCGAGCCGGTCGGTGGCGTCGATGATTGCCGTCGCTGTCACCGCATAGCGCTCGGGCAAATCAGACAGCCGGTCGAGCAGCGCCTTTTTGAAGGCACTGGATGGATTGTAGGGGTCGCCGTCGGCCTTGAGGAAAGCATCGCCCAGCAGCGCGAGACGGCGGAGCGGATCGGTCTCGGCGTAAGCGAGCCGCGCGTAAGGCAGGATGTTGTTGAGCACGCTGCGCGCGTCGGTCGCCTCGGCGGCAGCGGCGAAGGCATTGAAGAAGGCCGGCTCGAAACCTGATAGCGGCCAGATCGAGTCGGCAATGGCTTCAGCACTATCGTCGGGCGAAAAGCCGAACTCTTCATAGAGCGCGCCGAACGGCCAGGAAAAGTCCTGGATCTGGCCAATGAAGGCGCGCAGACCGTCGCGCTTGCGCACGATCTCGGCAAGCAGCGCATCGAGCCCTGCTTCGCCGCCGCGCTCCAGCACCTTGGCGAAGGCCTCGGCGAGTTCCGGATTGTGCTCGCCAGCGCCAGTGACCATATCGCGCCGGGCGGTGGCGAAGAGCGTCGCCTCCATCTGCGCGTCGAGCATCTCGAAATGGGCGGCGATGTTGGCTTCGAGCGGGAACTGATGCAGTACCGACTCGCAGAAGGCGTGGATGGTCTGGATCTTGAGACCGCCCGGCGTCTCCAGCGCCTCGGCGAACAGCCGCCGTGCCCGCCGCAATTTGGCTGCGTCGGGGCGCGCACCGTCAAGGGCCGCGATGCGCTCGGCCAGATCGGCATCGGGCAGCATTGTCCATTCGGACAGATTGGCGAAGACGCGGTTCGACATGTTGGCGGCGGCCGCGCGCGTGTACGTCAGACAGAGTATTTTCGATGGATCGGTGCCGCGTAGCAAAAGCCGCATCACGCGCTGCGACAGCACATGCGTCTTGCCCGAACCGGCATTGGCCGACACCCAGACCGAGTTGGCGGGATCCGAGGCACGTGCCTGGCGTTCGGCGGTCTCGGTGGGGACGAAGAATTTCTTTTTCATTCCTCGCCCTCCGCACCGCCGTCACCGCCGGCCGACCATTCGAGCACGCGGGCGAGATGGTCGTAGTCGCCGTCGGTTTCGCCTTCGCGGAAGGGCAGGGCACGCGAGAGATAGCCGGTGGTCGGGTCGTTGTAGTGCAGCAAGAGCTGCTCCAGCCTGGTCCACGCCTCTTCGGACAGCTCGAGGGCTGATTTCGGCTTCCTGTTGTGTTCGAGGATCGATTCCTCGAACACCTCGCCATTGGGTTTCAGCCTGACGAAGGCAAGCTGCGAGGGTTCGCGAATGCCAAGCTCGCGGAAGGCACCACGCCGCAAGAGCGCGCCTTCGAGCGCCAGCTGCGGCGAGATCAGCGTGTGCGCCTGCGCCTTGGATGGCGACGAGCCGGTCTTGTAGTCGAGGATGTCGGCCATGCCGCCGGCGAGAACGTCGATGCGATCAGCGCGGCCCGAAAGGGTGACGCCAGTGAGGCCGACCTCGACAGCCGAGGCACCTTCTTCGGCGTGACGGCTGGCAACGGCCTCGGCGCGGCTGCGCTCCCACACCAGGATATTGACCGCCAGACGCTCGAAGCGCGGCCACCACACAGCCTCGACATCGGCGGGAAGGGCGGCTTCGGCGAAGCAGTGGCGGCCGGCTGCGATCAGGGCCTCGAACGCATGGGGCGCGCGCGGATCAACGATGGTCGAGGAAAACAGATGCAGTATGTCGTGGAACAGCGTGCCGCGCTCGGCGGCACCCGGGTCGCGCACCAGCAGGTCGATCGCCGACAGGCCAAGGATGCGCCTGGCATAAACGGCGTAAGGGTCGCGGCGCAGCGTCTCGACCTCGGTGATGCTGAAACGGCGTGGCCTGACTGCCACAGGGGGCTTGGGTTCGGGCCGGGCTGCGAAATCGGACTTCTGCCCGGCGTCGAGCGCGCGCGCCCAGACAAGCAGCTTTTCGCCGCGCTTGCGCAAGACGGCGGCATGGTCGGGGCCGGCGTAGGTCAACAGCCGCTGCAGCCAGCGCGAAGGCACCGCAGGCGCATCGCCCGAACGGGCCGAGCGCGACAGCACGACACTCTTGGCGCCCATCGCCATCTGGAAATCATGGGCGGCGAGGCCGATGCGGCGCTCCGGCGGCTCAAGATCGATGCCGGTCTTCATAACGCGCGACATGAAGCGATCGGCCTCGGCCTTGCGCGGCCAGCTGCCTTCGTTGAGCCCGCCGATGACCAGCGTGTCGACGCTCTGCAAGCGGGCTTCGAGCGCGCCCCAGATCGCGATGGCGCGGTCGGCACCTTGCGCCGGCTTGACCGCCTCGGGCGCCACCAGTGCGTCCATGACATCGGGCCATTCATCGGCGGCGAAGGTGAACGACGCCTGGGCTGCGACCAGCGAGCGAAGGGCTTCGGCGAGCTTGGCGCCGGCGTCGCCGTCATAGAGCGTACCAAGGCCGCCAAGCTCATCGCGGCCGAGATTTTCGAGCGCTTCGACCGTTGCCTTGACGATCGCCGCAAGTTCGACCGACGCATCGCCTCGGAAGGCAAACAGCGGCGCGAGGCCAGTGACGAGCCTTGTGGCGATGTCGCGGGCCTCTTCGATGCGGCGAACCGTGATGCGATCGAACCAGAACGGTTTGCGCGACCCGCCGGCGACATCGGTCATCCTGCTGTCGAAAGTTTCGGCGAGGCCGGCAATATCGGGGCGGCCGACGCCGCCACGCAGCACCACGAGTTCCAGCGTCTCGGCGGCACGCCTCACTGTGGCTCGGTCGGCACCAAGCCGCAGCAGTGGGTGCTTGAGCAGCGACAGCACCGCGACCGGGTCGCCGGGGCGGAAAGCAGCATCAAGCATGGTGCGCAACAGGGCCGCCGGTGGGGTGTTGGCAAGCGGCATACCGCCGGAATCGTCGGCCTGGATGCCGAAGCGCCGCAGTTCGGAAGCAACGCGGCGCGCCAGATTGCGGTCGCCGGTGACCAGAGCTGCGCGATGGCCCGGCTCGGCGACGGCCTGGCGCAAGGCGATGGCGATGGCCGCCGCCTCGTCGCGCTCATGCGCTGCTTCGAGCAAGGTTACGCCGGCAAGGGCATCGGCGATCTCGCCATCGTTGACGTCAGCGCGCTTGTCGGCCCAGGCGTCTGTGGTTTCGGCCGGCCTAAGCGCTTCGCCGACAAGGGACGCCCGCAGCACCATGGCCTGCGACGGCGCGCCGAGTTCCTCGATATCACCGCGCAGAAGGCCGATCTTGCCGATCAGCTTGGCGAGGCCATATTGCGGATGGCCGAGCACCGAGGCTTTCGCGCCGATAGCCGTGATCGTCTCATAGGCGCGTTCGTCGAGCGTCGCATCGAGCCCTGGCAACACCACGGCACCGCGCGGCAGGCGCGCGATCGTCGCGAGCAGTTCGGCAGTGGCGGGAATGGAGCCGGTCGAGCCGGCGGCAATGACGGGACCTGCGGGTGGGTTGCGCTCCAGCCGCTCGGCTTCGAGGCGGATCAGAGCGCTGCGGTGGGCGGCCGGATTGGATTGGTCGCGCTCCTTGAGCATCTCCGGCCAGGCGCCGGTGACGATGGACAGGAAGTCGAGCGTCACCTGCCACCAGCCCGCCAATTCGCCTGACACAAGTCCGGCCAGCCGCGACCAGTCGGAACCTTCGGTTTCGATCTCGTCCATCAACCCGGCAAGATCACGCGCCAGCCAGATGGCGTCGGCGGCGGAAGCCGGAACGACAATCTCTTCTTCAAACATTGCAGCGACATGGGCTGGCAGTCGACGTTTCCAGGCGCGCACCAGAGGCGCAAGCAACAACAGGCGGTCGGTGGACGAGACAGGCGGGGCAAGGTCGAGCGCGCCGCGGCCCTCGGCCTCGAACGCCGCCTCGTCCTCGTCGAACTCGCCCAGCGGCTTGATGACCGGCAGGATGGCCGAGCCACCGCCGGCGGCGTCGACGAAGACACCGCGCAAGGCGCGTGCCGCACGCCGCGTCGGCACATAGATGGTGACATCGGCGAGCGACAGCGGATCGCCGGCGTAGCGGAAATCGGGGATCAGCCGGCCATCGAGCAGCGCCTGCGCCAACGTCGGCAGGAAAGGAATGCCTGGCGGGATCGAATAAACGCGTGGCGACGCACGGCCGCTCATTGTGCTTCCGCCAATGCCCTTTTCACCGCGGCCTCCGCCTGCGGGATGGCGTCGGGCGTGCCGACGGTGATCCAGCTGCCGTGCATCTGCATGCCGAACAAGCGGCCAGTTGATATGGCCTCGTCGAAATAGCGGTTGAGCGAATGCGGCGCTTCAGAAGCATGGGCGAAAAGGCGCGGATGGATGATCGCGGCCCCGGCATAGATCAGGCCCTCGGGCGCACCCTTGGCGCGGCTCAAGGCCCCGTCCGGCGCGACGAGAAAGTCGGTGCCGCCCGAATGGCCCGTTGCCTGTCCGAGATCCGCGAGCATGATCAGAATATCCATGCGCGAGGCGTCCCAGGCAAGGGCGAGGCGGGTCAGGTTCGGAGTGCCATGATCGATCCAGAAGGTGTYGGCATTGACGATGTAGAAAGGCTTGGTGCCAAGCTCTGGCAGCGCCTTGACGATGCCGCCGGCGGAATCGAGCAGGCCGTCGCTTTCGTCCGAAATCACAACGTGTGGCTTCTCGCGGTCCGCAACATGGGCGACGATCTGGTCGGGCAGGTAGTGGACATTGACCACGGCCTTTGCGACGCCAATCTCGGCGAGGCTGTCGAGCCCCCAGTCGAGCAGCGTCTTGCCGGCGACGCGCACCAACGGCTTCGGGATCGTGTCGGTGATCGGCCGCATGCGCTTGCCGAGGCCGGCAGCAAGCACCATGGCGACGGACGGGATCTTCGCACTGCTCACGTATCGAACTCCTCGAGCAGGCGATTTTCGCGATAGAAATCACTGAGTTCGGCGAGTGCCGGATGGGCGAGCGCGCGGCTGAGATAATCGCGGATGCGCGGCAGGTGCTTCAGATATTGCGGCTTGCCGTCGCGCCGGTCGAGGCGGACGAAGATACCGAGGATTTTGGAATTCCGCTGTGCTGCCATGATGGCGTAGGCCTCGCGAAACGCGCCCTCATCAAACGTACCGGCGGCATGACGCGCGGCAACATAGGCGTCGACGGTGCTGTGTTCGATTTCCGGTGAAACCGTCATGCGCGCGTCCATGGCTAGCGAAGCGACGTCATAGGCGACGGGTCCGATCAGCGCGTCCTGGAAATCGATGATGCCGAGCCGGTCACGGCCCGCGCGATCATCGCGCCAGATGATGTTGGGCGAATGATAGTCGCGCAGGACGAGGCCGTATTGCTTGTCCGACAGTCGGTCGAAGACAGCGTTCCAGGCGGCATGGTAGCCGTCGCGCAGCGCTTCGGAGGCCGGCGCGCCTGTGACTGCTGGCACATACCAGTCGACCAGCAGGTCGACCTCGATCATCAATGCGTCACGATCGAAAGGCGGCACATCATGGAAGACGCCAGCGGCAGCCTCCATGCGATCAGGCCAATGTTTCCCGTGAATCATTGCCAGCAATTCGGCAGCGGCGGCGTAGCGTTCGGCAACGGGCTCGCCGTCTGGGCCAAGGAAAGCGCCAGTGCCGAGGTGTTCGAGCAGCAAAAAGCCCTGGTCCAGATCCTGGGCGACGATGCCGGGCACCGAAACACCGCCAGCAGCGAGCGCGCGGTCGATGGCGACGAAGGCCGCCACCGATTGCGCGGTATGGGCGATCTCGGCGTAAGGCTTGCCATCGCGCACCGGCGGGCCAAGCACCAGCCGCGGCGCGTTCATTAGAACCAGCGGTTCGCTGTCGTCGCGCGTCACCGTCTCATAAGCGCGGGCCGAAGCGTCGCCCATGAAGCGGGCGCGGCGGGCTTCGCCCCAGCCGGAGGCCACGAGAAACGCGCGCATGGCAAGCGAACGGGCAACACGGTCGAAGGCGGAACCGCTACCTGATATCGTCACCCGACGGCCATCGCCCTCATGGTCGAGCGCGATGCGCAGGCTTGTCGCAGGCATGGCGTCCGCCGCGCGCTCGGGCCATTCGACCAGCGCCACGCCCGAACTTATCGCTTCATCGAAGCCAAGCTCTTCCAGCTCGTCAGCCGAAGACAGGCGATAGAGATCGAAATGATGCACCGGCAGCGGCGTGTCGTAGCTTTGCACCAGGGTGAAGGTCGGGCTCGGCACTTCGTGCATCGGATCGCTGGCCAGCGCGCGGATCAGGCCACGCGCCAAGGTCGTCTTGCCCGCACCCAGATCGCCGTCGAGCAGAAGCACGTCACCAGCCTTGAGCGCCAGTGCCAGATCCTCGCCAAGCCGCGTGGTCGCGACATCGTCGGGGAGGAAAAGCTCCAGCGATCTGGCCGTCATCAAAGGGTCTACTCCGCCGCAACCCGGACGCCAGCGGGCACGTCTGGGAACAGGCAGATGACAGTGGTGCCGAGATCCTTGCCGCTGTCGATGCGGACCGAGCCGCCATGCAGTTCAACGAAGCTCTTGACGATCGACAGGCCAAGGCCCGCGCCGCGCTTGCGGCCACCGTTGACGCGGGATTCAAAGCGCTGGAACATCGTGTCAAGCACCTCCGGCGGCATGCCCGGACCGTCGTCGTGGACGGAGAATTCGACACCTTCGGCAAGCTGGCGGCAAGTCAGCGTGATGGTGCTTGCGGCAGGCGCATAGTTCACGGCGTTGCTGAGCAGATTGTACAGGATCTGGCGGACACGCGTCTCGTCGCCATTGAAGCTCTTGGGCGCGCTTCTGGTCTCGATGGCAAGCTTGATCGAATGCTCTTCCAGCCGGTCGGCGACGAGKTCSGCKGCSGCCTCGATGGWGCGRTCGACATGCACCTCGGMGATSTCGAGCTGCATGATGCCGGCATCGACGGTGGCGAGGTCGAGGATGTCGTTGACGATGGTCAAAAGCACGCCCGACGACGAGCCGATATGCTCGACATATTCGCGCTGGCGCTGCGACAGCGGCCCGGTGCCGGGCAGCGACAGAAGCTCGGTGAAGCCGATGATATTGGTCAGCGGCGAACGCAGCTCGTAGGAAACGTGCTGAACGAACTCGTTCTTGATCTGGTCGGCGCGTTGCAGCGCCTCGTTCTTGTCCTTCAGTGCGCGCTCGACATTGACGCTGTCGGTGACGTCGACAAAGGTCAGCATCACCTGGCCGTTGGGCAGGTGGATGACCGCGTGCTGAAGCACCGAACCGTTCCTGAGCTCGGTCTGGCCGTGGCGGTCGCTACGCTCGTCGAAACCGGTGACCGCGGCAACGAAATCGCCCCATGGGCTCTGCTCGGCTCGCGTGTCGCATTCGGCGCGGATCGCCGAGATGTGCGTGCTCTGCCGCAGCGCCTCCGCTGAGACACCCCACAGCTGGCCGAACGCCGGATTGAACAGGCGGATGCGGCCGTCGGGGCCGAACACGACGACGCCTTCGGCGAGATTGTCGAGGGTTTCGCCCTGCACACGCACGGCGGTGGTGTAGCGGCTTTCGAGATCGATCTTCTCGGTCAGGTTCTCGAACACCCAGGTGACGCCGCCCTTGGGCTGGGGGTTGGCGACGACGCGGATGGTGCGGCCGTCGGGCAGGTGCCACAGATGCTCCTGCGGCTCGACGGCGCGATAGGCGGAAAGCAGGTTTTCCTTCCAGCGCCGCCATTCCGGCTGCTCTGGCAGCTTGCGTTCGCTGCGCAGGCGATCGAGCAGCAGCGCATTGTCGGGCGCACTTGAGATGTAGCCGGCGTCGAGGTCCCAGAGCTTCTGGAAGGCGTTGTTGTAGAAACGTAGCTTCTGGTTGGCGTCGAAGGTGGCAACCGCAGTCGCGACCTGATCGAGCGTGTCAGAGTGGCTGCGCACGACCTGGATGTATTCCTCGCGGATGGCTTCGGCAGCGCTCATGTCGGCGGCGATGCCGGCCGAGCCTTCCTTGCCGACCACATCGGTCACGGCAAACATCTTGCGGTCGCCGTCGATGACGGTCGACAGCGTCTGCTGGAACACGGGCCGCGACAGGTGCTGCTGAGCAATGGCCTCGCGCGACTGGGTGCCCAGGAACTCCTTGCCATCGCGGATGGCGGCGGCGGAATCCACCGCCTCGACGGCCTTGGCGAAAGCCTTGTTGACCCATTTCAGGCGCCCATCGGCATCGCGCATCCAAAACGGCATGTCGATGGCGTCAATCAGGGCGACCAGCGTTTCGAATTCGGCGCCGAGGCGCTGGTTCTCAAGCTTCAGCCGTGCCTGTCCGCGCTGCGCCTCGGAGATCGAGATGAAGCGGACAATGACATGGGCGCCGCTCTTGCGGCCCTGGACTTCAAGGGCCGCCCCGGCATGGGTCTCGGCGATCAGCTCGAAAGCGGTGCCCTTGTCGCGCAAGGCAGCAATAGCGTTTTCGAGCGCTGCGGCCGAACGCGGCATCAGCCAGCGGCCAAAGCCGAGGAAGGCTGCGCGCTCATCCGGCGCTCCGGTTTCGATCGGTAACGAACCGACGAGCTCGGGCTTCTTGTTTTCGCTGGCCCAGACAATGACGCGCTGGTCGCGTAGATTGAGCAGGGCTTCGGAGCGCTGGAGCGAAGCGTTGAGGTCGGCGACACGCCCGCGCAGCTCGGCATTTTCTGCGCCCATACGCGCTTTTTCGCGGATCAGGGCGACAGCCGAGATCAGGGCGGCGCCCATGACGCCGACAAACGTTGCGATCTGGATGACATCGGCAGTGCCGACAGGCAGACCGGCGACTGCGGCCTGCTGGGCATGGGCAAATCCGAAAGGCGTGCAAAGGGCGGTGGCGCCGAGCAGAGCGACAGCAACGCGGCTGCCGAGCCGGCGCACGGTCTGCCATCTGGCGCTCGAAGGGGCCATACGCGAATCCTGGTGGCCGCCGGAAACGGCCTGTCCCGCTAGAAGCGGGTATTCCCCCGGCATGTCTTGTTCCTCTCCGCCGCCTGAATGCAAGACCGCCCTGAAGCGCCCCAAAATTCCCGCCGAGAACGGGCGCGTGGCGAATCACGCCACAATAGCCGCTAGGCGAATCGTCGTGAAGAAGGCGTTTGCGCAAAAAGAGAAGCCGGGCGAAAGTCAATCGCCCGGCTTCAACATGTTGTAGGTTTATACGCTATGGTTAATAGCGGTAGTGTTCCGGCTTGAACGGGCCCTTGGGCGTGACGCCGATATAAGATGCCTGCTCGTCGCTCAGCGTGGTCAGCTTGGCGCCGAGCTTGTCGAGATGCAGGCGCGCGACCTTCTCGTCGAGGTGCTTSGGCAGSACRWASACKTCGTTCTTGTACTKGCCSGGSTTGGTCCAGAGSTCGATCTGSGCSAGCGTCTGGTTGGTGAAGGACGCCGACATGACGAAGCTCGGATGGCCGGTCGCGTTGCCGAGGTTGAGCAAACGGCCTTCCGAAAGCAGGATCATGCGCTTGCCACCTGGGAAGGTGATCATGTCGACCTGCGGCTTGACGTTGGTCCACTTCAGGTTGCGCAGTGCCGCGACCTGGATCTCGTTGTCGAAGTGGCCGATGTTGCCGACGATGACCATGTCCTTCATCAGGCGCATATGGTCGAGCGTGATGACGTCCTTGTTGCCGGTCGTGGTGATGACAATGTCGGCGGTCGGAGCAGCATCCTCAAGGGTGACGACTTCAAAGCCGTCCATCGCTGCCTGAAGCGCGCAGATCGGATCGACCTCGGTGACCTTGACGCGAGCGCCAGCGCCCTGGAGCGAGGCTGCCGAACCCTTGCCGACGTCGCCATAACCGCAGACGACGGCGACCTTGCCGGCCATCATCACGTCGGTGCCGCGGCGGATGCCGTCGACCAGCGATTCCTTGCAGCCATACTTGTTGTCGAACTTCGACTTGGTGACGGAGTCGTTGACGTTGATTGCCGGGAAAGGCAGCAGGCCCTTCTTCTGCAACTGGTAGAGACGGTTGACGCCGGTCGTGGTCTCTTCGGTGACGCCACGGATGGCGGCCTTGTGCTTGGCAAAGAAGCCCGGCGTTGCCGCCATGCGCTTCTTGATCTGAGCAAACAGGATCTCTTCTTCTTCGCTGCCCGGGTTGGACAGCACGTCCTCGCCTGCTTCGGCGCGGGCGCCGATCAGGATGTACATGGTGGCGTCGCCGCCATCGTCGAGGATCATGTTGGTGGCGCCGCCGTCGGTCCACTGGAAGATCTGGTCGGTGTACTGCCAGTATTCCTCAAGCGTCTCGCCCTTGACGGCGAAGACCGGGATGCCGGCTTCGGCGATCGCGGCGGCTGCGTGATCCTGCGTCGAGAAGATGTTGCASGAMGMCCAGCGGAYGTCGGCGCCGAGKKMCTTCAGCGTCTCGATCAGCACSGCSGTCTGAATGGTCATGTGCAGSSAGCCGGMGATGCGCGCGCCCTTGAGCGGCTTGTTCTCGCCGAACTCCTCGCGGGTGGCCATCAGGCCCGGCATTTCAGTTTCAGCGATCTCGATTTCCTTGCGACCCCAGCCGGCGAGCGAAATGTCGGCGACCAGATAATCCTTGCTACCCGTCATGGCTTGCTCCGATTCCTGTTGACTGCGCGCCGGCGCGGGAGGCCTTGAGAGGGCGCGCGAAAGAGCGGCCTGACTACCAGATCAGGCAGCCATCGTAAATGGGACATAAAGAAATCTTTATTCGTGCATGTCGCTCAGCGCAYCGTTCTTCCATTTGCGCATGAGCCTTTCCGAAAAGTGAGACCACTTTTCGGGGTCATGCGCAGGCGATCAGCATTCCTCGCCGAAGCGGGCGGCAACCAGTGTCGCCAGYGCTTCCATCGCCTCATTGGCTTCTGGACCGCTCGCGGTGACGCGAATGGTGCAGCCGGGGCTGGCGGCCAGCATCATCAGGCCCATGATGGAGGTGCCGCCGACGGAAATTCCGTCCTTTTCGACACTGACCGACGCCTGGAATTCGCCGGCGATCTGCACAAATTTGGCCGAAGCGCGAGCATGCAGGCCGCGCTGGTTGACGATGGCGAGGTCGCGGACGACGTGGCCGTCTTCGGCCGAGAAGGGCATGCCGCTCATTTGCCGCTCAACACCTGGCTTGCCACATTGATGTATTTCCGCCCTGCTGCCTGCGCCTCATCGAGGGCGCCCGACATGTTGTCGGCCTTGCGTACGCTGGTCAGCTTGATCAGCATCGGCAGGTTCATGCCGGCGATGACCTCGACGCGCCCCGCTTCCATCACCGAAATGGCGAGGTTGGAGGGTGTGCCGCCGAACATGTCGGTCAGAACGACCACGCCAGTACCGGTGTCGGCACGCGCAACGGCATTGATGATGTCGCTGCGACGCTGCGCCATGTCATCATCGGCCCCGATCGAAACGGTCTCGAAATTCTCCTGCGGTCCGACGACGTGTTCCACCGCGTGGCGGAACTCCTCAGCCAGTTGACCGTGCGTTACAAGCACGAGTCCGATCATTCTGTCATGGCTCCCGTCATGGCACTTTCACAACCGCGCAGTATTTTTGCCGCCTTCGCGGGGGGCGGGAGCGCTATCTTGTCGACGGCGAGGGCGTTTACAAGCCCCAATTTTCAGCACGACATGGCATTTTGACGCAATGCAGCAAAAATAATGGGCAGGCTCAGGCGAAGAGTCCATTGCCGAGCAGGGCCAGTATGGCAGGCACAGCCGCACCGATTTCCCGCTCCGCGAGCATCAGCCTGGAAACGCTGCAACCCAAGAGAAGCTCACTGTCTGTCTCGGGCAACCGTTGCATTTCATTTGCCGGCACAAGCCTGACAAGCAGGTCGACGGCTGCCGCAACCTCATGTTCGACAGGGACGGGGCCGAGCCCGCGAACTTCCACAAGGCCGGCAATCGTTGACGGCGCGTGGCACACAAGCCTGCCTTGGTGTGCTGAAAGAAAGACCTGATCGTCGGATACCAGCCGGGCGAAACGGCCGGAGGCGCGGGTCTTTTCGACCAGCGCCAAAGCCAGCGCGCTCTTGCCGGAGCCTGACGGTCCGGCCACCAGCACGCCGCGATCGCCGAGCACAACCGCCGTGGCATGCATGTTGGTGGGCACGGATCAGCTTTCCGCGGGGAAGGCGACGACGAAGCGGGCGCCCTTGATCTCGCCCGGCTTGGTGCCGGTGATGTTTTCGGCCGTCAGCGTGCCGCCATGGGCTTCCACGATCTGGCGGCTGATCGACAAGCCCAGGCCCGAATTCTGGCCAAAAGCTTCGCCGGCGGGCCGGTCGGTATAGAAGCGCTCGAAGATGCGATCTATGTTTTCCGCGCGGATGCCGGGGCCATTGTCCTCGACCGTGACGACGTTGAACTTGCCGACCCGCGCCAGCGAAATGGCGATATGGCCATGGTCATCGGGCACGAAGGAGCGGGCATTTTCGATCAAGTTGGTGATGACCTGACCGATACGCAGATCGTGGCCGGCGATATTGTAGTTCTTCACCCCAGGCGGCAACTTGGCGACATTGAACGCGATCTCGACCGGCTTCTTGTGGCGGCTGGTCTCGCGCGACACCGAAACCAGGTCACTGATGAACTTCTTGAGGTCGACCTTGCCGGCATCCTCACGCGCCAGTTCGGCGTCGAGGCGGGATGCGTCGGAGATGTCGGTGATCAGGCGGTCGAGGCGACGGACGTCGTGCTGGATGATCTCCATCAGACGCTCGCGTGAGCTTTCATTCTTGGCCAGCGGCAGCGTCTCGACCGCGCTGCGCAGCGAGGTCAGCGGGTTCTTGAGCTCATGCGAAACGTCGGCGGCGAAACTCTCGATCGCCTCGATGCGAGCATAAAGCGCGTTGGTCATGTCGCGTATGGCGACCGACAGATTGCCGATCTCGTCCTGGCGGTCGGAGAAATCAGGGATCTCCTCGCGGCTCTTACCGCCACGGCGAACCCGATTGGCTGCGGCGGAAAGACGGCGAAGGGGCGTCGCGATTGTCGATGCCAGCAGCATCGAAAGAATGGCAGTGACCAGGGCCGCAACGCCAAAGACGCGCAGGATGGCCTTCTGCTCGGCGGCAACGATCTTGTCGATGTCGCCACCTTCGGTCGACAGCATCAGCACGCCAAGCACGGCGCGGAAACGCTGGATCGGAACGGCGACGGAGACGATCTGCTCGCCCTGTTCGCTGACCCTGACGATCGTCGCCGGTCCACCGGTCAACGCCTGCACGACTTCGGGGAAGGCCGCGCCGTTGCCGCCGGGCTGCTCCTTGTAGACCGGCAGCGCGTTGTCGCGGAAAAAGCCGAAGACGAATTTCTGCACCCGCTCGAAGACGGTCGGCTGCTCTTCTTCGACCGGCGGCAGGTCGTAGCGAAGGATTTGGCCATGAGAATAAAGACGGCGCGAATCGAGCAGCAGATTGGCATCGCGATCATAGATGCGCGCGCGGGTGCGGGTCGGTGAGATCAGTCGGCGAAGCAGCGGCGCGACGCGTTCGGGATTGATCGGAAAGTCGAGGCTGTCGAGTTGGTCGGAGCCGGGGCCGAGCGTTTCGCCGGCCTGCAGTTCGAGCAACTTTTCGGGGTCGATGCTGATCGAATCCGTTTCAACGGTCGCCGAGGCGGCAATGGAACCGGCGATGATCTCGCCCTGCGTCATCAGGCTCTCGACACGGGCGCCGATCAGGCCGTCGCGGAACGTGTTGAGATAGAGGATGCCGGCGACCAGAACCGCCAACCCAGCCAGGTTGAGAAACAGGATGCGGCGGGTAAGGCTCGAAAAGAAGTAGTGGCCGAGAAGGCGGCCGAGCCGGATCCTGGCCCGGTCGAGAAACAGCAGGCGTCCGCGCGGTCGTTTTGCAACGGCCGCCGGTTTGCTGATCTCTGCTTCCATCGCCATGTGATCTCAGCCCCCGMCGATATCACGCTTCGCGGAATCTGTAGCCGACACCGTAGAGCGTTTCGATCATCTCGAAGTCGTCATCGACGGCCTTGAACTTCTTGCGCAGGCGCTTGATGTGGCTGTCGATGGTGCGGTCATCGACATAGACCTGCTCATCATAAGCCGAATCCATCAAAGCGTCGCGGCTTTTGACGACGCCAGGACGCTGCGCCAGCGAGTGCAGGATCAGGAATTCGGTAACGGTGAGCACGACCGGCTCGCCCTTCCAGGTGCAGGTGTGGCGTTCCTGGTCCATCACCAGCTGGCCGCGCTCAAGCGAGCGCGCCTGCTGGGTCGGCGCCTTGACGCCTGCTTCGCGGGCACTGGCCCGGCGCAGGACGGCGCGCACACGTTCGACCAGCAAGCGCTGCGAGAACGGCTTGCGGATGAAATCGTCCGCGCCCATCTTGAGGCCGAACAGCTCGTCGATCTCATCGTCCTTGGAGGTCAGGAAGATCACCGGAAGGTCGGTCTTCTGGCGCAGGCGCTGGAGCAGCTCCATGCCGTCCATGCGCGGCATCTTGA
>NZ_JBFUIP010000106.1:0-19673 GCF_056401815.1 Aminobacter sp. P4_D5
ATGGAATACGTCCGCATCTGCGACGTTTACGGCGCGGGCTTCTATTACATCCCCGGCACCGAGACCTGCCTCAAGGTCGGCGGCCTCGTTCGTTACGAGATCGGCTTCACCGATCTTGACGACGGCTTCCGCAAGGATGCCAAGGCCCGCCTGCAGTTCGACGCGCGTTCGGAAACCGAATACGGCACGTTCCGCCGTTACATTGAGTTCGAGGCGAGCATCGGCGGCAAAGACCGCGGCTGGTCCGAGACTGCTACCGGCAACCACTGGGGTGGCCTCCAGGAAGAAAGCGGCACGGCTCTCCGTCACGCTTACTTCGAGCTCGGCGGCGTGCTCGTCGGTCACACCGACACCCTGTTCGACGGCGAACTCGACGGTGAGTTCGATTCGGGCGGCGGTGAGCGCGTCAACCAGATCCGCTACACCTTCGACGCCGGCAACGGCATCGCTGTGTCGCTCGGCCTGGAAGAAGAGTCGGACAACTTCGACTACGTCCCGCTGGTCGTCGGTAAGGTTGCTGTCACGCAGGGCTGGGGTTCGGTCTCCCTGTTCGCCGGCTATGACAACGCCTACGAAGAGTTCGCTCTCAAGGCGATCGCCAACATCAAGGCAACCGACGCTCTCACGCTGCAGCTTCTCGCAGCTTACGAGTCGGGCCCGACCTACTTCAGCATCAATCCGGGTGATGCGATTGAAGGCGTCAACGGCGTCTACAACGGCTATGCATGGTCGGTCGGCGGCTACCTGAAGTACCAGGTCAACCAGAAGCTGGCAGTCGGCTTCGGCGGTCAGTACTTCGGTGATGCGCACGACAATAACCTGAGCGCGATCTCGGTCGGCGGTGCCAACGATTGGGCTATCGGTACGGTTGTCGATTACAACATCGTCGAGAACCTCGATGCCAAGCTCGCTCTCAACTACAATGATGGCGACACCTTCGATCGCTTCAACAACGGCGACGGCGTGATCAACGGCTTCCTGCGCCTCGACGCTGCGTTCTAATTACAGCAATGCTTGATAGAGAGGCCCGCGGTCACCAGACCGCGGGCTTTTTTTTGCGTTTACGCGGCACCACTGCGGGCTGGCAACAGGCAGATCGCAAGCTCAGCGCGCAGCTTCGCTAGTCGACCTGCAACGGCCAGGCGGGGGTTTGCGCAGTCGTAGCGGTTGCTGCTCAGTCGGTTGCTGGCTCGCCCACTACCCGCTCAAGCCTTCCGCACCTACTACCTGCGCAGTTCCCGGTCGTGGGGATCGCTGAAATCGCGAAGATGCCTCTGCCCGGTGGCATAGCCGAACCTTAGCCCTGTGTCGTTGTAGTAGTCAGGCTGAAAGGAGCTGACGTAGTCGTAATTGTCCGACATGCAAGCGGACAACGGCATCATCAGCCCGAACACCAGCGGGATGAAAACATAACGCATGGCCCTTACCTCCGATCAGGCAAATGATGCACCCGATCGGTCCAGTCAGCCAGTGGGTCCCAGTCACATTTCCAGTATTGGACGGCGAAACAAGTATTGAGGCCAGCCAAGCTCATCGCCGGCCCTACCCGCACAACGATTTGAAACTAACAGGCCAGACGTCATCGACGCCCGGCCTGTTCGCTTTCAGTCAATCAGTCCTTCGCGCCGTAGATGTCGAAGTCGAAATATTTGGCATTGATCTTGGCGTAGGTGCCGTCCTTGACGATGGCGTCGATCGCAGCGTTCAACTTTTCACGCAGCGCGTCGTTGTCCTTGTGCAGCGCGATACCGGCCTCGGATTCCGTGCCCTTGAGATCGCCGATCATCTTGCAGCAATCCTGGCCGGTCGTCTTGATCCAGTCGACCAGCACGAACTTGTCCGAGACCACAGCGTCGAGACGGCCATTGGTCAGGTCGGCGATCGCCTCATCCTGGGTCGGGTAGAGCTTCACTTCGGCGCCAGCCTTGGCGTAGTGGTCCTCGGCATAGATGCTCTGGGTCGTCGACGCCTGTGCGCCTACTGTCTTGCCCTTGAGCGCATCGGGCTCCGCCGAGGCCAGGGTGGAATCCTTCAGGGCCACCAGTGCCAGCGGCGTGGTGTAGTACTTGTTGGTGAACGAGACCTGTTTCTTGCGTTCTTCGGTGATGGTCATCGAGGCGACGATGGCATCGAACTTTCCGCCCTGAAGGGCTGGAATGATGCCGTCCCAGTCCTGGGGCGCCAGTTCGCATTCCACCTTCATCTCCGCACACAGCGCGTTGGCGATGTCGACGTCGAAGCCGACAAGCTTGCCGTCGGCGGTCAGGTTGTTGAAGGGCGGATAGGCGCCTTCGGTACCGATCTTGAGCTTTTCTTGTGCCGAAGCGCCGCCAAGGGTCAACAAGAGCGCTGCGAGCGAAGCTGCGCCAGCGAACTTCCGGGAAATCTGCATGATCCTCTCCATTTTTCGGGCGCTCTTTCCGAGCGTCCCTTCCTCCAGCCAATCACAGCGGCCGGCTATGGACAAGCAGACTAAAGATTAGAACAGACTGACCTTAGGTCATGCGGAAATGTTTGGAGAGCTTCAAACCCTGGGCCTGATAATTGGAGCCGAGGTCGGTGCCGTAGAGTGCGCGCGGGCGCGAAAGCATATGCTCATAGACCAGACGCCCAACGACCTGGCCATGTTCCAGGATGAACGGCACCTCGTGGCTGCGCACTTCGAGCACGGCCCGGCTGCCGGTGCCACCGGCACTGGAATGGCCGAATCCAGGATCGAAAAAACCGGCATAATGGACGCGAAACTCGCCCACGAGCGGGTCGAAAGGCGTCATCTCGGCGGCATACAGCGGGGGCACATGCACCGCCTCGCGCGAGACGAGAATGTAGAATTCGTCGGGGTCGAGCACCAGTTCCTCGGCACCGTGATTGTAGATCGGCTCCCAGAAATCGACGACGTTCTGGGCGGCGCGCTTGTCGACATCGACAAGCCCGGTGTGGTGCTTGCCGCGATAACCGACGATGCTGCCCGGCGCGCCAGCCAGATCGATGGACAGAGCAATACCGCCGCCCGAGATGTTGGGCGGATCCATCGCGACCAGCCGGTCGGAGACATGCAGCGTGTGAAGCTCCGCCTCCGACAGCAGCGCATTGCCCTTGCGAAAGCGGATCTGCGACAGGCGCGAACCCTTGCGGGCGACGATCGGAAACGTGCGCGGGCTGACTTCGAGATAAAGCGGCCCGGTATAGCCTGCCGGGATCTTGTCGAACTCCTGGCCACGGTCTGTCATCACGCGGGTGAAGATGTCGAGGCGGCCCGTCGAGCTCTTTGGGTTTGCGGAGGCCGAGATGTCGGCCGGCAGGGCAAGGCCTTCGAGCAGCGGCACGATGTAGACGCAGCCTGTCTCCAGCACGGCGCCATTGGTCAGGTCGATCTCGTGCAGCTTGAGCCGGTCGAGCTTGTCCGACACCAGAGAATTAGGCCCCGGCAGGAAGCTGGCGCGGGTTCGGAATGCCGTTGCGCCCAGCCTCAGGTCGAGGCTCGCCGGCTGGATCTGGTCGGCATCGAGCGATGGCGCCAGAAGCGCGCCCGAGGCGAACAATGCCGCGATGTCCTGATCCGGAAGAATGCCCGATTGCCGCAATTGCCTCACTCCTTTACAGCGCCCGGCCCGAACGGACAGCCCTGGATCGCTGGACCCGGACCTATATCCGGGGTCATATGCGTGGCCCAAAACGTTTAGTCGACCCCGCGATTGACGCAAGCAGGCTGCGGGTCTAAAGGACATTTATCCCGTGGTGATTTGGCCGGTCGGCTTGCAGCCACGTTAAACAAGTCGCTAAAGGGCCGCGTTGTGGACCGGTTGCGACTTTTCGCGACCGGTTTTTTTGTATTTGGATTTGGCTATGACCTCCGAAAAGCAGCGCAACTGGAAACCCCAGACCACCCTCGTCCATGGCGGCACGCT
Source organism: Aminobacter sp. P4_D5 (assembly GCF_056401815.1). Classification (NCBI taxonomy): domain Bacteria; kingdom Pseudomonadati; phylum Pseudomonadota; class Alphaproteobacteria; order Hyphomicrobiales; family Phyllobacteriaceae; genus Aminobacter; species Aminobacter sp. P4_D5. The sequence goes on from NZ_JBFUIP010000106.1 coordinate 3,909, forward strand.
CCGCTCCGAATTCGGCGAAACCTCCGAGGCGATCTACCTCACCCAGGGCTACGTCTACGAGAGCGCGGAAAGTGCTGAAGCCCGCTTCAAGGGCGAGAGCCCAGGTTTCATCTATTCGCGCTACGCCAATCCCACCGTCGACATGTTCGAAAAGCGCATGTGCGCGCTCGAAGGTGCTGAAGACGCACGCGCCACAGCCTCCGGCATGGCTGCGGTCACGGCCGCGATCCTGTGTGGCCTCAAGGCCGGCGACCATATCGTTGCAGCGCGCGCGCTTTTCGGCTCGTGCCGCTGGGTTGTCGAGACGCTGGCGCCAAAGTACGGCATCGAGGCGACGCTGGTCGACGGCACGCTGATCGAGAACTGGGAAAAGGCCGTCCAGCCCAACACCAAGCTGTTTTTCCTGGAAAGCCCGACCAACCCGACGCTCGAAGTGGTCGACATCGCCGCTGTCGCCGCCCTTGCCAATTCGATCGGCGCGCGCCTGGTCGTCGACAACGTCTTTGCCACGCCGATGCAGCAGAAGCCGCTCGAACTCGGCGCCCATGTCGTGGTTTACTCCGCGACCAAGCATATTGACGGCCAGGGCCGCTGCCTCGGCGGCGTCATCTTGTCGGACAAGAAGTGGATCGACGAGAACCTGCACGACTATTTCCGCCACACCGGCCCAAGCCTGTCGCCGTTCAACGCCTGGACGTTGCTCAAGGGCCTGGAAACGCTACCGATACGCGTGCGCCAGCAGACCGAAACCGCAGGCAAGATCGCCGATTTCCTGGCCGGCAGGCCGGAAGTGTCGCGGCTGATCTATCCCGGCCGGGCCGACCATCCGCAGGCCGACATCGTCAAGAAGCAGATGAAGGGCGGTTCGACGCTGCTGTGCTTCGATCTCAAGGGCGGCAAGAAAGCGGCCTTCGCCTTCGAAAACGCGCTTGATGTCATCCTGATTTCCAACAATCTCGGCGACTCCAAGAGCCTGATCACCCATCCGGCAACGACGACGCACAAGAGCCTCACCGACGAGGCCCGGGCCGAACTCGGCATCGACGACGGCACGCTGCGCCTGTCAGTCGGCCTCGAAGATGCCGACGACCTGCTCAACGACATCGGCGATGCGCTGAAGGCAACGCCCTAAAGGAGTGGCGCTCCGGCTGGCCGGAGCGCCATCTTCATATGCCGATCAGTTCTTCGGCAGCTTCGTTTCGTAGACGTAGAGCTTCGTCTCGTTATCTTCTGGAGCCGCCGTCAGGCGCAGGCCCGTCTCGGTCTTTTCGATGAGAACGGGATTGCCGGTGATGGACTTGCCCTTTTCCGTCCAGATCTGGACCGGCACCTGAAACAGCGGACGGCCTTGCTTGAGATCCACGATCTCGATGCCACCAAGACGGAAGACCTGCCCGTCAGGGCCAGGACGATACTCTGTGAGGCCGGCGCAGACCGCCTGACCGGGCTTGAGCAACGCGCAATCCTGGTAGTCGATATAGTGCGCCGGATTGAGCGTGCGGGTCTTTTCCGGATCGAGTGCCGACTTCGGCACGGTCAGGTCCTCATTGACGTTCCAGGTGTAGAAGCGGCGTGAGCCCCRGCTCACGGCATGCAGCGTGCGCTGGTCCGGGTCATAGACAACGCCGCCGATATGATCGGGGAAACGGAAGACCTCGGTCGCCTCCAGCGTTTCGGGATCGACGCGGTAGATGATCGACTTGCTGTTTGGCCGGTACTCGGCAACCGGCACCCACAGCCAGCGGCCGTCATAATCGATACCGCCCGGGTGGTAGATGGCTCCATCGCCAAGCTTCACCTGGCCGACAAGCTTGCCATTGGCGTCGAGCTTGAACAGATGCCCGGCCCCCTTGCCCTCGTCACGGTCAAGCCCATTTTGGGGAGCCTCGAATTTCTTGGTCCGCTCGATGATCTCGACGGAGGACATGAACAGCGCATCGCCGACACGCGCGAAGCCCTGGGGGTGGAAGGTGTCGAATTCCAGCATCGGGGATTTGACGAGCTGCCACTCCGTGCCTCTGGTCAGCTTTTCGATACCGCTTGCGAGGTCGTCAGCATATGCAGCCGTGCCACAAAGGCAGGCCGAGGCGAAAAGGAGGGCGAGGAGGCGTTTCATTGCAGTGATTCCTTGTCGTTGGACGACGCGGAAACTGGCCTTGGCGCATGACAGCGGGGTGACGCGGATGCGTCGGTGAGGTGAAATCCACTGCGCATTCATCACATTCGGCGTGAAAACGAAAAACGAAGTTGACCCGCCGCCTCCTGCGGCGGACTCTGTCATTGTGCAGGCCAAGGAGCGCAGCATATGTATCGCGCGGTCACACGCAACATCGCAGTCGAGGTCGAGCCGTTCTACATGGAGGATCGGTCCGAGCCTGCAGAAAATCGTTATGTCTGGGGCTATCGCGTCACGATCGAGAACAACTCGGATGAGTTCGTTCAGCTCTTGTCGCGTTACTGGCACATCACCGACGCTTCAGGGCGGGTCGAGGAGGTTCGTGGACCGGGCGTGGTCGGCGACCAGCCCGAGCTCAATCCCGGCGACAGCTACCAATATGCGTCGGGCTGCCCGCTTTCGACACAGTCAGGCATCATGGTCGGGCGCTACACCATGCGCAACGAGGCGGGCGAGATGTTCGACATCGCCATACCCGCCTTCTCGCTCGACCTGCCCAACGCGCGCCACAGGCTGAATTAGACGGGTTTACTGGACCGGCGCGAACTCGGCCGGGTCGAATTCGTAGGACTTCGAACAGAACTCGCAAGCAACCCGAATGACGCCGTCCTCGACGCTCTCGGTGATCTCTTCGGCCGTGAAACCCTGCAGGATGCCCTTGATCCTCTCGCCTGAGCACGAGCATTCGTCGGCGACGCGCACGCCTTCGTAAACGCGCACGCCATGTTCGTGGAACAGCCGGTAGAGCAACTTTTCGGTTCCAACGGTCGGGTCGATCAGTTCGGTCGGCTCGATGGTCGCGACCAGCGCCAGGAGTTCCTGCCACGAATTGTCATCGGGATGCCCAGTGACATCGCGCTCGTCGCCATCGCCGCCATGAATGTCGGCCACGCGCCGGCGCTCGGGTGAGTCAGGCAGGAACTGCGCCAAAAGGCCACCGGCGCGCCAGTGCTCGCGCGGACCGCCTTCGGCAGGCAGGACGAGCTTTGCCACAGACAGGCGCACATCGGTCGGGATCTGCTCCGACTGACGGAAATAGGCCCGCGCCGCCTCTTCCAGCGTGATGCCGTTCAGTTCGACGATACCCTGATAGCGCTGGGTGTGTTCGCCCTGGTCGACGGTCAGCGCCAAAACACCCGTGCCAAGCAGATCTTCGGGCGCGGTCATGCCGGCACTGATCGCCGCCTCGACGCGGTCGGCGTCGAAACGTGCATAAGCGCGCAGCGAATGCGGCGTGGTGAAGTCGGCGACCAGCATGTCCACCGGACCATCGGTGCGGGTCTGCAGGATGAACTTGCCGTCGAACTTCAGCGAGGTGCCAAGCAGAACGGTGACCACGCAGGCCTCGGCCAAAAGCCGCGCCACCGGTTCCGGATAGTCGTGCCGTTCAAGAATCTGGTCGAGCAGCGGGCCGAGCTGAACTGTGCGCCCGCGCACGTCGAGCGGCTCCACCGCGAATGGAACAACATGGTCGTCGCCGGCGAACCCAAATTCGCCGAGCTTGCGTTCGGTCTCAGCCACTGGAACTTATCCCGTATGATTGGTTCTGCGGCCCTCGGGCCAGCCGATGGTCGCAGAACAAGGCGCTAACGCCAATAGGTTGATTTGATCCCGCACCAGATAGGGGCGGCAGATCAGGCATTCAAGCGCCCAGGCACCAGGCAAGCACGGCCTTTTGCGCGTGGAGCCGGTTTTCCGCCTCGTCGAAGACCACCGAATTCGGGCCGTCGATGACCTCGTCGGTGACTTCCTCGCCACGATGGGCCGGCAGGCAGTGCATGAACAAGGCGTCGGGCTTGGCGAGCTTCATCAGGTCGGCATTGACCTGGTATGGCAAGAAGACATTGTGGCCACGAGCACGGTGCTCCTGCCCCATCGACACCCAGCAATCGGTCACGATGGCATCAACGCCGCGCACCGCATCCTCGGCCGAACGGGTGATCATCACCTTGCCGCCATTGGCACGCGACCAGTCGATGTACTTCTGTTCCGGCTCGCTGCCTTCGGGCACGGCGATATTGACGTTGAAGCTGAACCGGGCGGAGGCCTCGAGCAGCGAATGCAACACGTTGTTGCCGTCGCCGGTCCAGGCAATGGTCTTGCCGCGCACCGGTCCGCGATGTTCTTCCAAGGTCAGGATATCGGCCATCAGCTGGCAGGGATGGGTGTCGTCGGTCAGGCCGTTGATAACAGGAATTGTCGCGTTTTCGGTCAGCTCGAGCAACCGGTCATGCGCTGTGGTGCGGATCATGATCGCATCGACATACCGCGACAGCACCTTGGCGGTGTCAGCGATCGACTCCGAGCGGCCGAGCTGCATCTCGGCCCCGGTCAGCATGATCGTTTCGCCGCCGAGCTGGCGCATGCCGACGTCAAACGAGATGCGCGTGCGGGTCGACGGCTTGTCGAAGATCATCGCCAGCACCTTGCCTTCAAGCGGCTTGGATCGTTCGCCGGTTTTCAGGCGCGCCTTGCGCACCGCCGCATCGTCCAGAATCCCGCGAAGGTCGCTCCCGGAAAGTGCCGAGAGGTCGGTGAAATGGCGAATCCCGCTGGTCATGTAACTTCCTTGGGTTCAGCCGCCGTTGGCGGCGGCCTTGGAGAGGCTGGCAGCTCCGGCACGAATACGCGCCAGCGCCTCTTGGATGTCGGCGTCGGTCGTCGTCAGCGGCGGCAACAAACGCAGCACGTTTTCGCCCGCGGGCACAGCCAGCAGCTTCTGCTCGCGCAGCGCCATGTTCACCTTGGTGTTGGGCATGGCGCATTTGATGCCGAGCAGCAGGCCCGTGCCACGGATCTCCTCGATCACGTCGGGGAACTCGTCGGCAATCGCTGCCAGGCCCTGCTTCATCAGCAGCGCCTTGCGGCTGACCTCTTCGAGGAAGCCGTCTTCGAGGACAACGTCGAGAACGGCGTTACCGACAGCCATGGCAAGCGGATTGCCGCCAAAGGTGGTGCCATGGACGCCAGCGGTCATCGCCTTCGCGGCTTCTTCGGTGGCCAGGCAGGCCGCGACAGGGAAGCCGCCGCCGATGCCCTTGGCGATTGCCATCAGGTCGGGCGCAACACCCGCCCACTCATAGGCATAGAGCTTGCCGGTCCGGCCGATGCCACACTGGACTTCGTCGAAAATGAGCAGCAGGCCGTGCTTGTCGCACAGCTGGCGCAGGCGCTTCAGCGATTGCGTCGGGAACGGGCGGATGCCGCCCTCGCCCTGCACGGGTTCGAGCATGATCGCCGCCGTCTCGGGGCCGATCAGCTTTTCGGCCGCATCGATGTCGTCGAAGGCGACCTGGTCGAAACCGTCGACCTTCGGGCCAAAACCTTCGAGATACTTCGCCTGGCCGCCAGCGGYGATGGTCGCCAGCGTGCGGCCGTGGAAGGCACCTTCGAAGGTGATGATGCGGTAGCGCTCAGGATGGCCGTTCACATATTGATAGCGGCGCGCGGTCTTGATCGCGCACTCAATCGCTTCCGCGCCCGAATTGGTGAAGAAGACGCGATCGGCAAAGGAGTTCTCCGCCAGGCGCTCGCCCAGCCGGCTCTGGCCGGGGATCTGGTAGAGGTTGGAGACGTGCCATAGCTTTGCGGCCTGCTCGGTCAGCGCTGCAACGAGATGCGGATGGCTGTGGCCCAACGAATTAACGGCGATGCCACCAGCAAAATCGAGATATCGCTCGCCGTTCTCGGTGATCAGCCAAGAGCCCTCACCTCGCTCGAAAGCCAGGGGTGCACGAGCAAAGGTCTCGTAAAGCGCGGATCCGCTCATTATATGTCTCTCCGAACCCGGAAAATCAAAAAAGCCGCCTCAAAGCGGCGGCCTGCGGCTATATCAGGTTTTTCTGCCATGAAGTCAACGAAAACGTCACATAAGCCGCTGTGATCCAACCCATCCGTTGCCATGTGGCCACGCTACATCGGCAAGTTGGGGAAAACCGAAAAAACCGAATCGCAAAGAMCCCCGCGACTCTTGTCACGGACTCCGCGCATCGATAATTGTAATTGAGAAATAACTAGATTTCGTGCGGCGGACATATTCACCTAATAGATGTGGTGTCCACCCGGCTTGCCGGGCCGGAAATGGATTCCGCTTTCCGCACGTTAAATCAGGAGCACGGTCTCATGAACTGGACTGACGAGCGGGTCGAACTTCTCAAGAAACTATGGTCGGAAGGTCTGAGCGCAAGCCAGATCGCCGCACAATTGGGTGGCGTGAGCCGCAATGCCGTCATTGGCAAGGTTCACCGCCTGAAGCTGTCGAGCCGCGGGCGCGCCACGGCGGCACCGGCACGCCAGAAAAAGACAACGCAAGCCACCACGGCAACCAAGTCGGTGCAGCGCACAATGGTGACGACGCGCACCGTGACCGCAAGCATCGGTGCCACGGCACTGCAGGCGCAGTTCGAGGTCGAGCCGGTTGCCCGCCACTACATCCGCCCGGTCGAGAATGTCGTCGTGCCGATCTCGCGCCGTCTGCAGCTGGTTCAGCTCAGCGAGCGCACCTGCAAGTGGCCGAATGGCGATCCGCTGAGCGAAGACTTCAACTTCTGCGGCAATGACGCGGCTGAGAGCGGACCTTATTGCGGCTATCATTCGAAATTGGCGTTTCAGCCGGCTTCCGAGCGCCGCCGCTCGCGCTAAGCGAATAACTGATGGGACGGGCCCCTGGGCTCCGGGTTGCCAAGGCGATCCGGGGCCCTTTTTCCATTCGCTTCCTTCACAGCCAGCCGTTCTTCCTGAATCGCCAGTAGAGGATCGAGCAGATGGCAGCGATGGCCAGAAGCACTGTTGGATAACCGTATTCGAAATGTAGCTCCGGCATGTCGGCGAAGTTCATGCCGTAGATGCCGGCAAGTGCCGTCGGCACGGCCAGTATCGCCGCCCATGAGGCGAGCTTCTTGGCGATCGCGGTCTCCTGGCTCTGGCCGACCAGCAAACTCGCCTCGAAGGCGAAGGCCAGCACCTCGCGCAGATTGTCGATCTTTTCCAGCACGGTGCGAATGTGGTCGGTGACGTCGCGAAACAGCGGGTGCATGGCCGGGCGCAACTGCGGCAGGTCGGCACTCGTCAGGCGCCGGCAGACCTCGACCAGCGGACCAGCGGCATTGCGCAGCCGCAACAGATCGCGGCGCAGCATGTAAAGCCTCTCGATATCCCTTGAGGTCATCGGCCTGGCCAGAACGCCATCTTCGATGACGTCGACCTCCTCTTCGATCTGCTCGAGCACCGGCATATAGTTGTCGACGATGAAGTCGAGGATGGCATAGAGGATGAAGTCCTCACCCTTGGCGAGCGCGGCGGGACAGGATTCCCAGTGCTGGCGCACGGCGGCATAGGACGTCGAAACGCCGTGGCGAACGCTGACGATATAGCCCTTGCCGACGAAGATATGGGTTTCGCCGAAATCCACCCTGCCCTGCACGAGCTGGGCCGTGCGCGCGACGATGAACAGCGCGTCGCCATATTGCTCGATCTTCGGCCGCTGGTGGGGATGCTCGGCGTCCTCGATAGCAAGATCGTGGAGATGGAACTGCTGCTGGACCCGCAATAGCAGCTCGCGGCTGGGTTCAAGCAGGCCGATCCAGACGACATGGCCTTCCTTGGCCGCCCAGTCGCCAGCCTCTTCGATGGCGATATCKGCAATGCGGCGCCCGCCAAGATAGACGCTGGAAGCGACGACGCCGCTTTCCAGTTTGGGGTCCTTGTCGAACTTCCTGGCAAGTTCGGTCATGCTGCACCCCTGCGGAGCAAGAGCCCCGCCGATAGAGCATCAGTCTAAACCTTTGCTACCCCGCACAGAAGAGCCTGTTTGCTCCGGGCTCAGCCCGGCTTGCCTTCGCCAGACAGGGTCACGCGATGGCTCTTGTCTTCCTTGGGGCGTTCCGGCGGCATCTGCTCGCCGGTGACGATGTAGTAGATCGTCTCGGCGATGTTGGTGGCGTGGTCGCCGATGCGCTCGATGTTCTTGGCGACGAACAGCAGATGCGTGCAAGGCGTGATGTTGCGCGGATCTTCCATCATGTAGGTCAAAAGTTCGCGGAACAGCGAGGTATACATGGCGTCGATCTGCTCGTCGCGGTCGCGCACGAAGCCGATGCGTTCGACCGAGCGCGAGGCATAGACGTCGAGCACTTCCTTGAGCTGGGTCAGCGCCAGTTCGGCCAGTGCCTCCAGACCGCGGAACAGGCTGTTGGGCTGGCGCCCTTCGGCGACCGCCGACACGCGCTTGGCAATGTTCTTGCCGAGATCGCCAACGCGTTCCAGGTCGGCCGAAATGCGGATCGCACCGATGATCTCGCGCAGGTCTGTCGCCATCGGCTGGCGCCTTGCGATGATGAGAATCGCCTTGTCGTCGATCTCGCGCTGGGCTTCGTCCAGCAGCACGTCATCCTGGATCACACGCTGGCCAAGCGCCGGGTCGGCGTTGACGAGTGCTGCGATGGCCTGGTCGACCATGCGCTCGGCCTGGCCGCCCATGGCCGCAATCTTGCGGGCGAGATATTTCAACTCTTCGTCATAGGCGCTGACGATATGAACGGACTGCATTTCTGCTCGGGCCTTCCTGCAAAGCGGATGAATCATGCCTTTGAATCCGCAACCCTAAGCTAGCTGCGTGACGGAATAAAGAAACCGCTGAAACAACCGGCATTTCACTCAGGCGGCGGGAAAGTGCACCGTGAAAGCAGCGCCCTCGCCCAGCTTCGAGCGGATTGACAACCGCGCGCCGTGCCTCGTCAGGATATGCTTGACGATGGACAGCCCCAGCCCCGTGCCCTTCTGGGCGCGGCTGGTTTCAACATCGGCGCGATAGAAACGCTCGGTGACGCGCGGGATGTGCTCGGCAGGAATGCCCGGCCCGAAGTCGCGAACGGTGACCTCGGTCTCGGGCTCGCCGCCTTCGCTGGTCCGCCGCATCGTTACCTGCACGCGCCCGCCCGACTGGCCATATTTGCAGGCGTTTTCGAGCAAGTTCTGGAACACCTGAAACAGTTCGTCGCGGTCGCCGTGAACCTCGAATGGTCCGTCGCCAAAGTCGCGCTCGATGACCACGCCGGTTTCGCTGGCCAGTGGAGCGAGCGAAGCAATGACCGCCTCGACCGTCTGGCGCAGATCGACGCGTACGCCGGGCTTCAGGTAGGGCTTCATCTCCAGCCGCGACAGCGACAAGAGATCGTCGATCAGCCTGGCCATGCGGCCGGTCTGGTTCTGCATGATCTGCAGGAACTGGTCGCGCGCATTGGGATCATTGCGGGCAGGCCCACGCAGCGTCTCGACAAACCCGGCGATCGAGGCAAGCGGCGTGCGCAGCTCATGACTGGCATTGGCGATGAAGTCGGCGCGCATGCGGTCGATGCGGCGCGCCTCGCTCTGATCCTTGAAGGCGAGCACGAACAGCCCGGTGCCACGTCCCACCGCCGAGGCCGTAACGCGATAGACCCGTTCGAAGGGCACGCGCTCGACATAGTCCGTCGCCTGCCCATTGCCTTCGCCACGCAACACCGCTTCGATCAGTGCCTGCATTTCCGGCGCACGGAACTTCAGCAACAACGGCAACTCGGGCCTAATCGCACCGAAGGCCGTTTCGGCGGCCGCATTGGCGTGCACCACGGTGCCGTCGCGATCGAAAATGATGAGCGGATCGGCAACAGCCGCGGCCAGCTTTTCGCCCGATAGCCGGTCGAGCGGCGAACGGTCGACCCGCGTGTTTGCTTCGGCAAGCCGGCGCGCGCCTAGCGTACGCGGCGCAACAAGCGCGAACAGGACAAGGGCTGCGATGGTCAGCGCCGTGAAGGTCACTGAAGACGCGCCGAAAAAATGCACTGCAAGCACCGCGATGACCGCGGCGGCAAGCATCCAGCGGTTCTGGTAGAGCCGGCCGGCCGTGAGCCTTGCCGTCCGCCTTGCCTTCGTCTGCGTGCTGGTCTCAGCCATTAAGAATTTTCCGCCGCGACAGCGCCTTCAAGAAGCCTCTGGACCACTCCCAAGCCACCCCATAGCATGAGTTGCCGAGCTGGAAAGGTGTCGAGGTCATGAAAAAAGGCAGGGAAAGCAAGAAGGACAGCGCCGCCGAAGCGGCGGTGAAAGTGGATGGCGTGCCAAAAACCGACCCGATCGAGATCAAGGTCGGCAAGGACACCAGGACCTTCGACGTCAACGACCCCATCTTGCCGGACTGGATCGACAAGAAGGCGCTGAAGTCGGGGAACTACCCCTATGACGACAAGCTTCCGCAGAAGGAATACGATCAGACCATCGAGCAGTTGCAGGTCGAACTGGTCAAGCTTCAGGCTTGGCTGCAAGCCACCGGCAAGCGTGTTCTGTCGGTCTTCGAAGGCCGCGACGCTGCCGGTAAGGGCGGGACGATCTTCGTGCTTCGCCAATACATGAACCCTCGTACGGCGCGCAACGTGGCGCTGACCAAACCGACCGAGACCGAAAGCGGCCAGTGGTACTTCCAGCGCTATGTCGCCGAGTTCCCGACATCAGGCGAATTCGTCACCTTCGACCGTTCCTGGTACAACCGCGCCGGCGTCGAGCCCGTGATGGGCTTTTGCACCCCCGAGCAGCAGCGGCAGTTCCTTGACGAGACGCCGCATTTCGAAAAGATGATCGTCAACGACAACGTCCACTTCTTCAAGTTCTGGCTCGACATCAGCCAGGAGATGCAGCTCAAGCGCTTCCACGACCGGCGTCACAGCCCGCTGAAAAGCTGGAAGTTCTCGCCGATGGACATCGCCGGCATCAGCAAGTGGGACGACTACACCAAGGCGATCGAGCTGATGGTCGAAAAGACCCACACCCAGCACGCGCCATGGATCGTGGTCCAGGCCAACGACAAGCGCCGCAGCCGCGTCGCTGTCATCAGGCACATCCTGCGGGCGCTGCCCTATGAAGGACGCGACCTCGACAAGGTCGGCAGGCCGGACGGCAAGATCATTGCAGAAGGCATGAAATTCCTGAAGGATTGACCGCCGTTCTGGCTAGGCCCTTGCCCTCGCCGCGCGCCTGCGATGCGGCGTCTTTGACCAATGATGAGGACGCCGCCACAGTTCGAACAATGCGCACCATGCCGCAACCGACAACATCGTCCAGTAGACCGGGGTAAACAGGCAGACCTTCCAGAAGCCGCGCTTTTCCCTCGGCTTGAGCGCGAGCCGGCCCAGCATCAGGTACGCGCTATAGCCGAGCAGGATACTGATCACATCCAAGGCAACGAGGGATGACTGCCACAGCCCCATCGGCACATCGAACGCGATCTGCACCGCCAGTCCGACCAGCATCGCAATCAACACCAGATGCAGCAGCGACGACAGCACCATGCCGGCAAACAGGATTTGGGTGACGATGAAGGACATCGCAGGCAGTTCTGCGGCCAGCGCACGTGGCTCGCGCATGTGCACCAGCCATGTCTGCATCCAGCCCTTGAACCAGCGCACACGCTGGCGATGCCATGAGGCGAGATCTTCAGGCGCCTCCTCGCGGGTTGGACATGACAGCGTCTCGCAGCGATAGCCCCGGCGGGCGAGACGTAGCCCCAGGTCTGCATCCTCGGTGACGTTGTAGGGGTCCCAGCCGCCGATCTCTTCCAGCACCTCGCGCCGGAAATGGTTGGAGGTGCCGCCAAGCGGAAGCGTGACCTGATTGTGAGCAAGCCAGGGCAACAGGCCACGGAAAAGTGCGGCATATTCGAAGCCGAACATGTTGGCGATCATGTTCGAACCTCGGTTGGAAATCTCAAGCGGGGCCTGCAGGCAGGCAAGGTCGGCCTTGGAGCTTTGAAAGCGCTGCCACGCCTCGGCGAGTTGCATCGGATGCGGACGGTCCTCGGCGTCGTAGAGCACGATCACCTCGCCGCGTGTCAGCGGCAAGGCATAAGCCAAAGCCTTGGGCTTGGTACGCGGCAGCGACGGCGGCACCAGCACCACCTCGACATAGGTGCGCAGCGGATGGGCGGTGATCGCCGCGATCGTCTCCGTGTCGTCCGCCTCGCAGATCAGCTTGATCTCAAGCTTGCTGCGCGGCCATAGCAGCTTGCTGAGCCCGACCAGCAAGTCGGGCACGACCTCAGCCTCCTTGTAGAGTGCGACCAGCACCGAATAGACCGGCAAGTGTGGTGAAAGCGGCAGAGAAATCGGTGGCGGTTTTGTTGGCGGCAGCGAAACCGCCGCAACTGCTCGCAAAGCCGCACATGCGATGAAGAAGGCGACCGTGATCAGATGGGCAACAAACAACGCCAGCATAGGCGCCGTGGCAAAGGCTGCCGGCAGCAACACCGTCAGCATGCCGAGGCTGTAGCTCTGCCAGGGCCAGAACACGTCGCGCGCTGAATGCTCCGGCTTTTTGTCATGCAGGTTGGTCAGGGCATATCGCGTCAACATCGGACGCGCGTGCACCAGCAATGCCGCGCGAAGCACTGATGGAGCGACAACTTTGATGCGGCATCTCAAGTCGGCGCTGGTCTGGCAATGCCGCTTAAGCAGGCTCCAGCCCGCCTGGTCGGGCGCCACGATCCAGGTGTAGTGTCCAGGCGCCTCACATAGCCTGGCGCACATCACACGGCTGTTGCGGTCGAACTGTGTCCAGCAGGCCTTGTCGTCCATGATCAGCCGGTGCGGATCGACCGATTTCAGGCACTCGACGCCTATCTCTCGAGCCATCGAAGAAAAGTAGGCGCGCTCGGAAACAAGGTCCGAGACCAGCAGCTCGGCCTGGAACGTCGTGCCATGGAACGTTGCGCGCGCAGCCAAGCTGTGCCGGCTGGCCTCGGAAAGGCCGAGCCGGTCGAGTGCCGACCGCAATTCCGGCACGGAAACCAGCGCCAGGTCATAGGCACTGAGGCTGTTGTCGTTCGCTTCTTCGATTGAGATTTGTTCTGGGGGCAGGCCTCCAGAAAAAGCGGCGCGGATGGTCACGGGACTATTGTCAAGCGTGACCATCACGCACCCACGGCCTGAGAGCCGTAAATTTGGATACTACGACAGTGATCGAACCAAGCCACGCCAGCTGCAGTACACAGCTCGCACGCGTACGTGCTTCCTCCCCAAGGCGACCGGTCCAGTTCCATTGCAACACCCCCATGCTGCAATTCCCCGAGGCAGTAATGCACACCGGTCTCAGCGAGGCCATGCCCCGAATGGGTGAGATATCGCGAATTACATATAATGGCTTATATCTATCGTGGACTTACGATGCCTTGTCGTGCACAGCCACACAATCGCTTTGCCTGACGGCAATCACGACGGTAAAGCTTTTGCAGTTTAGACACGTGAATCCCCGTCGCCCCGTTGGCGGCGCGTTAGCCGAGGGCCGGAGCGCAGCCATGAACCCCGCACCGCTGATGCTTGCGATCGCAGTGTCGCTTGCAGCACTGCTCGGCCCTGCCAAGGCTGCCGAACCGCAGGTGCCGGTGCTGTGGGACAGCAAGGAGCGGCTGCAGAAGCCCGACCTCTCGACGCTACCGCGCCTGCGCTTCTTGACGACGACTGATTTTCCGCCCTTCAACTTCATCGACAAAAGCGGCCGGCTGTCCGGTTTCCATATCGACCTTGCCCGCGCCATCTGCGCTGAACTCGGTGTCGCCGACAAATGCCAGATCCAGGCCCTGCCCTGGGCCGAGCTCGATAACGCGCTGAACTTAGGCGAAGGCGAAGCGCTGATCGCCGGTGTGCCGGCAACGGCGGATACGCGCGAAAGATACGCGTTTTCGCGGCCCTATCTCCAATTCCCCGCACGCTTCATCATGAAGAAGGGGCAAGCCGTCGCCGAGCCGCTTGTCGACACACTCATGGGCAAACGAGTGGGCGTGCTTGCCGGCTCGGCCCACGAGCGCGTGCTCAGGGACTATTTCGGCAAAGTAAAGGTCGTCACCTATACCAAGCCGGATTGGCTCAACATTGACCTCAAGGACGGCAAACTCGACGCCGTCTTCGGCGACGGCATGCGCCTGTCCTTCTGGCTCGCCGGCACCGATGCCGCCGGCTGCTGCCGCTTTGCCGGCGGCCCTTACCTCGCACCGGAATATCTGGGCACCGGGCTTGCAATCGCAACCAAGCCGGACAATCCGGGACTGGCCGCCGCCTTCGATTATGCGCTGCACGAGATCTCGGCCAAGGGCACCTTCGCCGAGCTTTATCTTCGCTATTTCCCGGTCAGCTTTTTCTAGGTCAGCGTGCGGTGGCGCGCCTTGGTCGCGCGTTCGATGGCAGCGACAGTGAGCGCATCGACACTCAGATGCTGGCGCAGGCGCTGTAGGATGCGCACCTCCTCCATCCGCATTTCAAGATCGACCGATGCCACCTCGAAGGCCGCGGCATAGGCGGTTTCGTGTAGCCGCTCGGGAATCACCCTGCGCGCCGTATCCAGTATGTCGTCGAGGCCATTTTCCGCGTGGAGCATTTCCTGGCAATCCTGGGCCACTGAGATCAGCCGCTTGGCATCGAAATCCATGAAGACAGGCCACGTCCTGACCACCTCGCCGATCCGCGTCAGCTCGACATCGGTCATGTCGCGGTCGGAAGCAGACGTGACGACCATCAGATAGATCAGCGCCTCATGGGCGGTCGGCAAGGGCATGGAGGTCTCCAAACGATTGATTTGYCGCCCGAACTTAAGAACACAAGGGCGCAGCTGCAATGAAAAATGGCCGGAATCGTTGAYGCCCGCGGCATGCGCGCATAGAGCATGCCGTCTTCGGCGGACATTCCGCCCAACGAAAAAGGGCTCTCGACATGACGAGATCAAACATCATCGATCTCAACCCCGAAATCCTCGCGGCAGCGGCTGAAAGCAAAGCCTGGCCGTTCGAGGAGGCCAAAAAGATCGTCGAGCGCTACAAAGGCAAGGATTTCCCCGAGACCGTTTTGTTTGAGACCGGCTATGGCCCCTCGGGCCTGCCGCATATCGGCACCTTCGGCGAAGTGGCGCGCACAACCATGGTGCGCCACGCCTTCCGCGTGCTGACCCAAGACAAGGTCAAGACCAAGCTTCTGTGCTTCTCCGACGACATGGACGGCATGCGCAAGATCCCGGACAACGTGCCGGATCGCGCCTTTCTCGAGCCGCACCTGCACAAGCCGCTGACATCAGTGCCCAATCCCTTTGGCGGCGACTATGCCAGCTTCGGCGATCACAACAACGCGATGCTGCGGCGCTTCCTCGACACGTTCGGCTTCGACTACGAATTCGCAAGTGCGACCGAATACTACAAGGCTGGTCGTTTCGACGCGATGCTGCTGCGCGCAGCCGAGCGCTACGACAAGATCATGGCGGTGATGCTGCCGACGCTCGGCGAGGAACGCCAGGCGACCTACAGCCCATTCCTGCCGATTTCGCCGAAGAGCGGCCGCGTGCTCTACGTGCCGATGAAGCATGTCGATGCCAAGGCTGGCACCATCACCTTTGACGACGAAGGCACCGAGACCACGCTGTCTGTCACCGGCGGCAAGGTCAAGCTGCAGTGGAAGCCGGATTTCGGCATGCGTTGGGCAGCGCTCGGCGTCGACTTCGAAATGTTCGGCAAGGACCACCAGACGAATGCGGTGATCTACGACAGCATCTGCAACATTTTGGGCGGACACGCGCCGGAGCAT
>NZ_JBFUIP010000107.1:0-19415 GCF_056401815.1 Aminobacter sp. P4_D5
GCATTGGGCGATGGTCGAGGCGACAGCTAAAGAGGACGACCGCTGCGTCCTGCCGATCGGCTCGATCGAGCAGCACGCCTATCTCAGCCTGGCGACCGACATGATCCTGGCGGAGCGCATTTCGGTGGAGGCGGCCGAACCGCTCGGCGTGCCGGTGTTCCCCTGCCTGCCCTATGGCATGGCCTCCGGCTTTGCCGATTTCCCCGGCACGATCACGCTGTCGTTGCGAACCTACATCAACGTCATCGAAGACATTCTGGACAGCATCTACCGGTCGGGTTTCCGACGCATATTGATCGTCAACGGCCATGGCGGAAACACGCCGGTCAACCCCTTGCTGTCGGAGTGGATGAACAGCCATCGCGACACCTCGGTCAAGCTCCACGACTGGTGGCGCGCGCCCAAGACGATGGGAAAAGTGGTCGAGATCGACCCTGCCGCCAGTCATGCCAGCTGGATGGAGAACTTCCCTTGGACCCGGCTGGAGGGCGCCCCGATCCCGAATTTCCAGAAGGAACGCATCGACTTCGCCGCGTCCGCACGCGTGGATGCCGGCCGCAAACGTGAGCGCATCGGCGAGGGCAATTATCACGGCGTATTCCAGCGGCCGGACGCCGACATGATGGCGATCTGGGAGGTCGGCGTCGAAGAGACCCGGCACGAAATCGAGCACGACTGGCACTAGGGCGCGCCTTGCGTCTGCAAGGACCAAGAGGACGCTCTGAATACTGGATCAACGCATCGTTTAGCCTTTGGGCCCGGTGCGCCAAGCGGCGACAGAAGAGGCGGCCCGTCATGTATTTCCGACCCACGGCCCGGAAGGCGTTCAGATGACCAGCTTCGTTCTTCGCAGACTGGCACAGGCGCTGATCGTGCTCATCGTCATGTCGATCCTCGTCTTCGTCGGTGTCTTTGTCATCGGCAACCCTATCGATGTGCTGATTTCGCCAGACGCGACGCAGGAGATAAGGCAGCGCGTGATCGAGGAGTACGGGCTCAACCAGCCGCTGTGGAAACAATATGCCGACTTTGTCGGCAATATGCTGAGCGGCGATTTCGGCCGCTCCTTCGTGTTCAACATGCCGGTCGGCGAACTGATCCTGCAGCGGCTTCCAGCCACCCTCGAGCTTGCTGTCACCGCGGTCCTTTTGGCGACGGTCGTCGGCGTGCCACTCGGCATCTATGCCGGCTACCGGCCCGACAGCTTGGCGTCGAAGGTCATCATGGCCGGCTCGATCCTCGGCTTTTCGGTCCCGACGTTCTGGATCGGACTGATGCTCATCATGGTCTTTGCGGTTCAGTTCGGCGCATTGCCGGCTGGCGGCCGTGGCCAGACTGCCGAGCTGTTCGGCATCCCGTTCTCCTTCCTGACGCGTGATGGCTGGGCGCACCTGCTGTTGCCCGTCATCAACCTGTCTTTGTTCAAGATGTCGATGATGTGCCGGCTTGCTGCTGCGGGAACGCGCGAGGTGATGATGCTGGACACCATCAAGTTCGCGCGCGCCGCCGGCATCCCGGAGCGCACGATCCTGCACCGCCATGTCCTGAAGCTGATCTCCATTCCGCTAGTCACGGTCTTCGGCCTCGAGCTAGGCTCGACGCTCGCCTTCGCGCTGGTGACCGAGACGATCTTCAGCTGGCCGGGGCTCGGCAAGCTGATCATCGACAGCATCGCCTCGCTCGATCGGCCGGTGATGGTGACGTACCTGATGATGGTCTCCGTCCTGTTCGTAGTCATCAACCTGAGCGTCGATCTGGCCTATGCGGTCATCGATCCACGCCTGCGTCACAAGGGGCGCTGACATGTCCACCGTCCAGCCGCAGGTCAACACAGCCCCTGTCGCGCCATCGGCGCTGCGCGAATTTTGGCGCATCTTCTCCCGCAACAAGGTGGCGGTCGTCGCCTTGCTCGTGGTCGTCGTCATCGCGCTGCTTGCGATCTTTGCGCCACTGGTCGTGCCGCAAGATCCCTACGACCTGAAATCGCTGGTGCTGCGCGACGCGCGCAAAGCGCCAGGCCATGTCGGGGCTAATGGCATGCACTACCTCCTGGGCACCGACAGCCAGGGCCGTGACCTTTTGTCGGCGATCATCTACGGCCTGCGCATCTCGCTCGAGATGGGGCTGATCGCCGGCGCGATCGCCTTCGTCATCGGGGCGATCGTCGGTTGTTCCGCAGCCTATGTCGGGGGCCGTACCGAGACCCTGGTCATGCGGCTCGTGGACGTCCAGCTTTCCTTCCCGGCGATCCTGCTGGCCTTTGTCATCGCGGCGCTGCTCGGTCAGGGCAAGGCCCAGCTAATCCTGGCGCTCGTCTTCGCCCAATACGCCTATTTCGTGCGCACCGCCCATGGCGCGGCCGCGGCCGAACGGCAAAAGGACTATGTCCAGGCGGCGCTGTCGGTGCCGATGAGCGGCTGGTTCGTGGTCACTCGCCACATATTGCCGAACTCGCTGCCGCCGCTGATCGTGGTGGCCACGGTTCAGGTCGCTTCCGCCATTTCGCTTGAGGCAACCCTGTCCTTCCTTGGCGTCGGCCTGCCGCCGACCGAACCGTCGCTTGGCATGCTGATCGCCAACGGTTTCCAGTATCTGCTCTCCGGCCGCTACTGGATCGCCATCTATCCTGGCCTGGCCTTGATAATCCTCATCATGGCGATCAACCTCGTGGGCGATCAGGTCCGCGACCAGCTGAACCCGAGGCTGCGTAAATGACCGAACTGCTCCAGGTCGAGAACCTGCGAACCTATTTCCACACTGAGCGCGGTGTGGTGAAGTCGGTCGACGGCATTTCCTTTTCTCTCGCCAAGGGCGAGATCATGGGACTGGTCGGCGAGTCCGGTTCGGGCAAATCAATCACCGGCTTTTCCATCATTGGGCTGATCGATCAGCCGGGCAAGATACAGGACGGCAGCTCCATCCGGCTCAATGGACGAGAGCTGGTCGGCCTGCCGCAGGCGGAGCTGCGCAAAATCCGCGGTCGCGAAATCTCGATGGTCTTCCAGGACCCGATGATGACCCTCAACCCGGTGCTGAAGATCATCGACCAGATCGGCATGGCGATCCGCGCCCATAACAAGGCCTCTGACGCCGAGGTCAGGCGACGCGCCGTCGAGGCACTGGCACGGGTGCGCATCGTCGACCCAGAGCACAAGGTCGACCAGTATCCGCATCAGTTCTCCGGCGGCATGCGSCAGCGCGTCGCCATCGCAATCGCGCTGCTGCACAACCCCAAGCTGGTGATCGCCGACGAACCGACGACCGCGCTCGACGTGTCGGTGCAGGCCGACATCCTGAAGGAGATCAAGGCGCTCGTTGCCGAGCTCGGCATCTCGATGATCTGGGTCAGTCACGATCTGGCGGTCGTTTCGTCGATCTCGCAGAAAGTCGCTGTCATGCGCCATGGCCGCATCGTCGAGTCGGGTCCAATGGATCAGGTGCTTGGCGCGCCGCAACACGCCTATACGCGCGAACTTCTCGATGCTTTGCCGTCGCGCTCCAAGCCCGGCCAGCTGCTGAACTCGGCCACGACCGAGGCGGCGGGGCCGATCGATGCGCCGGCCACCGCCGTTCCCGCAACCGAGCCCTCCGGATCGGATGCTTCGTTCGTGCAGGTCGACAACGTCGACATGATCTTCCAGCAGCCAGTGGGTCGCTTCCGTCTGGCCGAGCGGCTGGGGCTCGCTAGGCCGTCGCCGGTCGTGCACGCGGTCAACGGCGCCAAGCTGACTATCGCGCGTGGTGAAGTGCTTGGGCTGGTCGGCGAATCCGGCTCCGGCAAGTCGACGCTCGGGCGCATCGTCTGCGGCATGTACAGCCCGACCAGCGGAGCGGTGCGTGTCAACGGGCGCGTCGTGCGCGCCGACGGTAGCAAGCTTGGCACGAATGTGCAGATGATCTTCCAGGACCCCTACGCTTCTTTGGATCCGCGCCGCACGATCTTCCAGTCCATGGCCGAAGGTCCGATCGCGCACCGTCTGTGCAGCCGCGCCGAAGCACGCGCCTATGTGAACCGCTGGCTGAAGGCGGTGGCGCTTGACCCTGTGCTCGCCGACCGCTATCCGCACCAGTTCTCCGGCGGACAGCGCCAGCGCATCGCCATTGCCCGCGCGCTGGCCATGCAGCCCGAACTGATTGTCTGCGACGAGCCGGTGGCCTCGCTCGACGTTTCGATCCAGGCGCAGGTCATCAACCTGTTGATCACATTGCGCCGCAGCCTGAATCTGACGCTGCTGTTCATCAGCCATGACTTGTCCGTGGTCCGCCACCTCTGCGACCGCGTCGTGGTGATGCGGCGCGGTGAGATCGTCGAGGAGGCGGAGGTGAGCACGCTGTTTGACGAACCTGCCCACGCCTACACGAAGATGCTGCTCGCAGCCGTCCCACAGCTCTCCGTCTAGGCCACGGCGCTGTCACATTGTCTGCGGCGTAAGGTTCGTGGACAATGGGGCCAAGCGATGCAATGGCCGAGAAGGAAGGCAACGCGAGGCTCGCATTGGGCGAGTACTGCTGATGTGCAGGCCGTTTTTCCAAAGGCGAAGGTGGTGAACGGTGAACGTGTCCGCTTCGAGGTTGCTAGGGGCAACTACCGACCTCATCTCTGCTATTCATGGCAGGAGGGGAGAACGCTTAAAGCGGACCTTGCAGATCGCAGTGGTCTTGGATCATATCTGTCGCAGGTTTTTGGGAACTCTGCAAAACCAGGACACACAGCGCTCGACACAACTGATTTTAACGAACTTCGTCAGTCTACGTAACATAGTTGCAATTAGTGTGGGGCTATCGTGCTGTTGCGATTTGGCGAAAATTATCAACACCTGATCCAGGCTCGGGACTCCGCCTGTCGCAATCGCCAAGAGCAATCAATCTTCGCCCGCATAGGCGCGGTTCTGTCGCCTTGGTATGCCGTTGTCATTGCCTTATCCCTCTGCAGCGCACATTCCGTATATGGCGCGGACGCTACCCTCGACGTGCCGGAAGATCACGGCCTGGTGAAACCTCCAAACTGGGCCTTGCAGGTCACGCCCTATATGTGGGCGGCCGGCCTCGATGGACATATTTCGCCGTTCGGGCGGGCCCCGACCATCGGCGTCGAAAAGTCATTCTCCGACGTCATAGACGACCTAAACTTCGGCGGTTTCGTCAATATTTGGGGACGCTACGACCGCTTGGTCTTCTCGGGCGACATCATGTATGTCGATACGACGGACAGCCACGATACCGGACCGCTGCCGGCATTCACGATCCCCGGCGTCGGCGTGATACCGTCGGGCGGCAACATCGATGCGAAGGTCGATACGAAACAATTCACCGCGACATTGATGGGCGGCTACCGGGTCATCGATACGCAGCAGTTCACCCTCGATGCCCTTGGCGGCGCGCGCTTCTGGTACATCTCTAACGATGTAAAGCTTACCGGGAGCCTTGGCGGTATAAGCGGGTCCGTCAGCCACGACGAGAGCTTCGGCTGGGTCGATCCGCTGGTCGGCCTGCGCGCCTTCCTTCCCCTAACGGAAAAGCTGTCCCTTCAGGGGCAGGCCGACATCGGTGGCTTCGGCGCTGGTTCCGATCTCACATGGTCGGCGCTGGCTACCGTCAACCACGTCTTCAGCGAGCACCTTTCCGCCTCCGTGGGCTACAAGGTGCTCGACGTCGATTACGATCACAACGGTCACGTCTATGACACGCGCCTCAGCGGCCCGGTTCTCGGCATGACCTATCGGTTCTGATCGGCAAAGGTTTCGCGCAGTTTTCTTACGGATTGGTGTTCAACATGTCTCGATTCACACGCATTCTAGCCGCCTTGACTGCCGCTGCGGCGCTGCTGACCGCCGAGGCCCAGGCCTGCACACGGGTCGTCTATCAGGGGCCTGACGGGCGGAATCTCACGGGCCGCAACATGGACTTCAAGGATCCGATGGTCAGCAACTTCTGGGTCTTTCCTCGCGGGATGAAACGAAATGGAGCCGCCGGTTCGCGTTCGATGGAATGGACATCGAAGTTCGGCAGCCTGGCCGTCTCCGGCTATGACATCTCTACGGTCGACGGCATGAACGAAGCCGGCCTCRACGCCAGCCTGCTATGGCTCAACGCCACAAAGTTCCCGGAGGACGACGGGACGACGCCTCGTATGTCCCTCTCGATCTGGGCGCAGTTCTACCTCGATCAGTTCGCAACGGTCTCGGAGGGCGTCGAATACGCGCGCAGCCATGCCGTGGAGGTGGTAAGCGGTGAGGTGCCGGGCCGTCCAGGCAGTCTCGCACCGCTGCATCTGACGCTCTCCGATGCCACCGGTGACAGTGCCGTTCTTGAGTGGATCGACGGAAAGCTTAGCATCCATCATGACCGCGCGTATCAGGTGGTAACGAACGACCCGCCCTATGGCGACCAGCTCGCCAACCAGAGATACTGGAGCGCGGTCGACTCCCTCAAATTCCTCCCCGGCAGTGGCCGTTCCGAAGACCGTTTTGTGCGCGCCGGCTTCTACATCAATGCGGTGACCCAAAGCGACGACCCTCGGATTGCCGCCGCTGCTGTGTTCAGCGTTATCCGCAACGCTTCGGCACCCTATGGCGTAAGCATTCCCGAAGCACCTAACCTTTCCACGACCCGCTGGCGTGTGGTGGCGGATCAGAAGAGCATGCTTTTCTATGGCGAATCGGCAACGTCACCCAACGTTTTCTGGGTGGATTTGAAGAAGCTCGACTTCTCCGAAGGCGCGCATGTCCGCAAACTGGATCTCGGGGTGGACATGGCCCGTGTCCTTGCCGGCGAGGCATCGAGCCAGTTCGTCCCTGCAAAGCCGTTCGACTTCATGGAGGCCGAATGAAGGAAAGTAGAGTATGACGGACGGATATGAAGGTTCGCTCCTCGCCTTGTGGTAGAAACGTTACCGTCGCGACCAAGGCTGCTTTTTGGCCAGCCGATTGGAAACCCGCCAGTCCGTTTCCCACCCCGAATTCGACGCTGCGTGGCGACTGGTGACCTTTGGCAGCAAACGACCTCATTGTCGCCGTTCGGGGTGCCTCCGTCGCCGCGCGAAACTTGCCATTCGTTCGGTTTCCCACGGACGGCAGAGCGGGGGCCGTTTGCAGATGGTCCGGATTTGGGAACATCCGGCGATAAGCCGCCATTCGTGCCCTGTGCAAGTTCCCTACTGCCTACTAGCCCGCGGCCCTGGCTGATGCTGTCTGGAACAGCGTCGCTGACCCGCCGAAAGATAGCCCCCAGATGACCGTGCTGACGACAGCGTACGATCCTCACTTCACGCATGACTCTCAGCCACCCGGCTTGGAAGCTATCGATGCCGAAAGGCAGGGTCACAGGCAGCAGAGACCTCGCAACTAGGCTAGATCGAACGTATCATTCCCCCGTCGACCCTTATGAGCGAACCTGTCACGTAGGACGCTCGCTCGCTTGCCAGAAATGTCACCACGTCGGCAAACTCCTCCGGTCTGCCATACCGGCCTACCGGAATGGTCGCCGCCGACTGACGCGCAACTTCCACAGGGTCGGTGCCAGTCCGTTGCGCGGCACTGGCATCGAGAGAAGCGACCCGCTCGGTTCCAATCCTTCCTGGCAACACCACGTTGGTGGTGATGCCGTGCCCCGCAACTTCGCCAGCCAGTGTCTTCGACCACCCGACCAATGCAGCGCGCACTCCGTTGGAAATGGCCAGATTGGCGATGGGCTGCTCGACACCGGAGGACGCAATCGTGACGATGCGTCCCCAACCGCGTTTCTTCATAGCTGGCAGGAGCGCCTGCGTGAGATGGATAACGTTGGCTGTCATGGCCTCGAATTGAGCGATCCAGTCGGCACGCGGCGCGTTTTCCGCACTCGATGGCGCTGGTCCCCCGCTGTTGTTGACGAGAATATCGACACCACCGGCAGCATCAATCTGCCGTGCCAACGCCTCCACCGAGGCAAGATCGGCGAGGTCGAGACGCAAGGAGGTGACTGCCGCCTCCTTTTCCGCGGGAAGCGT
This sequence comes from Aminobacter sp. P4_D5, assembly GCF_056401815.1. NCBI lineage: Bacteria > Pseudomonadati > Pseudomonadota > Alphaproteobacteria > Hyphomicrobiales > Phyllobacteriaceae > Aminobacter > Aminobacter sp. P4_D5. Next base: position 7,988 of record NZ_JBFUIP010000107.1, read on the forward strand.
TGCGACCCATTCGGCGATCCGGTCAGTGTTCCGCGCGGCTGCATAGACATTTGCCCCCTCCATCGCCAGCGATCTCGCAATGGCGGCACCAAGGCCCCGGCTGGCGCCCAGAACGAGAGCCTTCTTGCCCGACAAGCCGAGTTCCATATTAGCCGATCCTTTCGAGATAGCGCGCCTGGCGTTCGACCAGGAAGGCGATGTCCTTTAGGTCCAGCGCGTTGAGAAGCTGGCGCGGCTTGCGCATGACTGGCGACTTGATGGCGCCACGCTGCGCCAGGATATGCTTGCGCACCGCCAGGCCGATGCCCGGCTGCTGCTCGTAGCGGGCGAGCGGCAGATAGGCATCGAAAAAATCGTGGGCGCGTGCCACCTCGCCGCGGGCATGGGCCGCAACGACATCGACCATCATTTCCGGATAGGCAAAACCGGTCATCGCGCCGTCGGCACCGCGCGTCAGTTCGTCCGGTAGGAAGAGCCCGCCATTGCCGACCAGCACCGAAACCCTCCTCAACCCACTCTCGGTCTCCCGTTTGCGCAGGGCGCTGATCTTGTTGAGGCCGGGCCAATCCTCGTGCTTGACCATGACGCAGGTCGGAATGGCATCGATGATACGGGCAATGACCTGGACCGGAACCTGCACTCCAGTGACCAGCGGATAATCCTGAAGCACAAAGGGAATGGACGGCCCGAGCGCTTCGGCGACGGATTCGTAGTAGCTGAATATTTGGTCGTCGGAGCGTAGATGGCCAGGCGGCGCCACCATGACCCCGGCCACGCCAAGCGCCATGACGTCATGGGCAAGTTCACGCAGCGAGGCAAGGCCGCCGCTGGAAACGCCAACGACGAGCGGCACACGGCCGGCCGTGGCCTCCACCGCCGTCTTGACGAAGATGCGCGATTCCTCAGCCGTCAGCTTCGGCGCCTCGCCCATGATGCCGAGCAGCGTGAGTCCCGAGCAGCCCTTTTCCAGATAAAAGTCGATCATCGTGCGCGTGCTGTCGAGATCGACCGCCTCGCCGTCGGTGAATGGCGTCACACAGATGGCGTAAACGCCCTCTGCCTGTTCGTTCAGTCTGTCTGTCATGTCTCTCTCCTCCTCCGTTCAGCCAGGCAGCACGTAGGCAGTCTTGACCGTAGTATAGAATTCGGCCGCGTAGCGACCCTGTTCGCGTGGGCCGTAGCTGGACCCCTTTCTGCCTCCGAACGGGACATGAAAGTCGATCCCAGCCGTGGGTAGATTCACCGTGACGATGCCGGCCTCGGCGTTACGCTTGAAATGGCTCGCATGCTTGAGGCTGGTCGTGCAGATGCCAGCCGAAAGCCCAAATACCGTGTCGTTCGCCACGGCAAGCGCCTCCTCGTAGGTTTTCACGCGCAGCACGCAGGCGACCGGTCCGAAGATCTCCTCGCGCGCGATGCGCATCGAATTGTTCGCATCGGTGAACAGCGCCGGGCGCATGTAATGGCCGGGCTTTCCGGCGTCGAACGTCTCGCCGCCGAACGCCAGCGTGGCGCCGTCCGCGCGGCCGATCTCGACATAAGAGAGGTTCTGTCGAAGCTGGCTCTCATCGACGACGGGACCGATATGGCTCGCCGGATCCAGGGCATCGCCGACAACGAGGGACTTCATGCGCTCGATCAGCGCCGCAACGAACCGATCGTGGATGGCCTCGGTAACGATCAGGCGGGAGGATGCGGTACAGCGTTGCCCCGTCGAAAAGAAGGCGCCGTTGGCAGCGCATTCCACCGCAATGTCGAGGTCGGCATCGTCAAGCACGACAAGCGGGTTCTTGCCGCCCATTTCGAGCTGCATCTTCTTGAACGAGGCCACACAGGCGGCAGCCACCCGCGCACCCGTCTGGACCGACCCGGTGAAGGTAACGGCGGCAACGTTGGGATTGGCGAGTATTGTCTCCCCGACCACCGCCCCTCGGCCATTGACCAGGTTGAAGACACCCTTCGGGCAACCTGCCCGCTCGACGATGGTTGCAAGTGCGTTCGCCGTCGCCGGCACGAGATCGGCGGGCTTCCAGACGACCGTATTGCCATAAACAAGGGCCGCGGCGATCTTCCACGACGGTAGGGCAATGGGAAAATTCCATGGCGTGATGATACCGATGACGCCCACCGGTTCGCGCGTGATCTCGATCTCGATGCCCGGACGAACCGATGGCAGCTTCTCGCCGGCAAGCCGCAAGGCCTCCTGAGCGAAGAACAGGAAGACCTGCCCTGCCCGCGCCGTCTCGCCAATGCCCTCGGCAAGCGTCTTGCCTTCCTCTCGCGACAGCAAGCGCCCGATCTCGTCCTTGCGGGCGAGGATGTCGTCGCCGATCCTTTTCAGAAGATCGTGGCGCTGCTGCAGGCCGGAACGGGACCACTGGGCAAATGCCTGTCGGGCAGAGGCGATCGCAGCGTCAGCCTCGGCGCGCGTCGCCCGCACGCTGCGGCCGACAACCTCCCGCGTATCGGAAGGGTTGATGTCTTCGGCCAATTCGCCGCCAGTCATCCATTCGCCGCCGATGTAGTTGCCGAAAATATCTGGGCTGGAAAGGCTCATCGTTCGTCGTTTCCTATGAAAGGCGATTGCGCAAATTCAGGACGTAGGGATGGTCGCTCGTGCTCTTGGGTACGAGCGAGATGCCGCCAGGCGAACCCCATCCGGTCACCGCATCGCTGAAGAATGCGGCATTGACCTCTTCGAAGGGCTTGAGGTCATCCGGCAGGTCGATCTCGGCAAAGATCGCCTTGACCGGACAGACTGAGACGCACAGTCCGCAATTGATGCACTCCTCGGGCTGGATGTACATCATTGCCCCGCCCTCGTAGATGCAGTCGACCGGACAACTCACCTGGCAGGCGCCGTCCTTCACGTCGATGCAGGCCGTGGTAATCACATAAGGCATATCCCACCTACCGACCCTGCCAGACGGGCGCGCGCTTTTCGCGGAAGGCAGTCACGCCTTCGTATTGGTCGGTACTGCCGAGAGCAGTCATCAGGGCGGGCAATCGCATGCCGCTGGCATCGTAAGCGCCATATTGCTCGACCGCGCGAACCACTTCCTTGACCGCCTTCAGCGACAATGGCGCGCAGGCGAGCACGCCTGCCACCCACCGGTCCACCGCTGCATCCAGTTGGTCCGGCTCCACGACCTCGTTGACGAGCCCAACGCGATAGGCTTCCGCAGCGTCGATGCGTGCACCGGTCAGCAACATGCCCATAGCGATCGCGCGCGGTATGCGCTGGGACAACTGGGTGATGCCGCCGGCGAGCGCCAGCCTGCCGAAGCGCGGTTCCGGCAAGCCGAAGGAGGCTGCGCTGGATGCAATCACGATGTCGCAGCCAAGCACCATCTCGAAGCCACCGCCGAGCGCCAGCCCGTTCACCCGAGCAATAATGGGAACATTGAGCGTGGTGCGGGTGGAAATGCCGCCGAAACCTCCACCGAGCATCGAGGCCCAATATTCGAGCCCTCGCTTTTCCGACCCGCTCTTCATGTCGGCGCCAGCGCTGAAGGCGCGCTCGCCACTGCCTGTCAGCACCACGCAACGCACATCCGGATCTGCCTCGATCTTGTTCCAGACATCGACCAGCGCGGCTTGCGTTTCCGCATCGACCGCATTCATCACCTGCGGCCGGTCGATGGTCACGCGCGCCAGATGGTCTTTCACTTCGCAGACGACTGTCATTTTGTCATTTCACCTCTGGGCCCGGCGCCATTCCGGACGGCGGGCGTCATTGCGTTGCGGGGCGGTAGCAGCCTGACTTACGCGCGCTTTGCCGTTCGAACCGGCCCGGCCGTGTCGATCGCCGGTGTTGAACGGATTTCCAGCTCTGCCAGGATCTCCGTGGTGTGCTGGCCAAGGCGCGGCGGGTCGTGCCGCAAGCGGAAAGCCCCCTTCTGCAAACCGAGCGGCGAACCGAAGTACCGTTCGCCATTCTCGGTGGTGACGAGCTTGCCGTTTTCAGCGGTCTGGGGGTGATCCAGGGCCTCGCCGAGATCTAGCACCGGCGCGCAGAGAATATCCTGCTCGTCGAAGCGCTCGAGCCAGTGCGCGGTCGTGTTGGTGGCAATCGTCGTGCGGAACAGGCGTTGTAGCTCCGGCTTATGGGCGATCTGGCCGGTAATGTCTGCGTACTTCACCTCTTGCGACAGATCGGGCAGACCCAACGCCCGGCAGATGAGCTGCAAGGGGTTTTCCTTGAAGGCGCCGACGATGACGATCGCACTATCGGTCGTGGGGAAAACGCCGCTCAGCGGACGGTCTCCCCAGTTGAGTTCGCGGCCGTCCTTGAACCAGACAGCCACCTCCTGCATCTGCATTGCCAGCATGGAGTCGAACATCGCAACCGACACCTTCTGGCCGCGGCCGGTCTTTTCGCGCTGAAGAAGCGCCAGCATGATCGCCTGGGCAAGATGCATGCCGGCCGTATAGTCGCACAGCGCCGTGGCGAAGACCGCTGGCGCGGCGTCCGCGTTGGGCTTGCGCGCCATGACGCCCGACAGCGCCTGAAGCAGGATGTCCTGCCCGCCCTTATAGGCGAGCGGGCCGGTGCCGCCAAAACCGGTGCCCGAGGCGCAGACGATGCGCGGGTTGATCTCCGACAGAACGTCGTAACTAAAGCCGAGGCGGTCAATCACGCCTGCCCGGAAATTGTCGACGACGACGTCTGCGGTCTTCACCAGATCGTAGATGACTTGGCGGCCCTCTGCGCTGCGGACGTCGACCTCCATCGAGCGCTTGTTGCGGTTGACCGAACGGTAGACGRCATTCTCGATGCCTTCTGGGTCTTCCTTGAAGGAATGGCGGATCAGATCGCCGAAACCGGGTTTCTCGATCTTGATGACGTCGGCGCCGTAGTCGGCCAGCACCAGCGTGCCGCAGGGGCCGAACATCACTTGCGTGAAGTCGATGACGCGCACGCCTTCCAGCGGCTGGGGCATTTCTCGCTTGTCCATGTGCTTTTCTCCAGCTGCCGTCACAGGGCCATCTCGGCGACCGGTGCGTCGACCGGTGCATCGCCGGGATCGGCGCCCTGGCTTCGTAGCAGTGCGCGAACCTTGGCTATGTCGACATCGGCCACGTTAACACCGGCATTCAGGGCAACTGCCGCTGCCACGCCGACCGCCTCGCCCATGGCCATGCATGGCGGAATCTCGCGGGAAATCTTCTGCGCATCGGACGAGGACGAATAGTGCCGGCCGGCTACCAGCAGGTTGTCGATGCCCTTCGGCAGGAACGAGCGGTAGGGATAATAGTAGTCACGCCCACGAGCGACCGTATCGTGGAAATACCTGCGCTCCAGAACGTCCTGTTTGGTGACGACATACTCGCCTTGCAGGAGACGGGTCTGGCGCACGCCAAGCTGCGGGGCCACGTCTATGAAATAGGCATTGGCGAAACCGAGCAGATGCGCTTTCGCATAGTCCATTGCGTCATGCATCCGGCGGCGGCCCTCGATATCGGCCCTGGTAAGATCGTCGACCTTCAAACCGTCGAACCCGGCCATGTGCGGACAATTGCACCAGATGACGCCCGGAAGCGGCGTCTTCAGCCACCACTTCTCCCAGCTGCCGCCGAGGATGCGCTTCACCTCGCGGTCGATCCTCTGGAATTCTTCCGGCGCTTCATATTCGAAGCGTTCGGCCTCGTCGGTATCGATCCCGCCGAGGCGGAAGACGGTCGTGAGGATGAACGCGCCGGCGGTGAATGCACTGCCTGCCGAGGCTGCGACGTCGAGATCACCCGACGCATCTACGATGATGGACCCCATAATGGCCTGGCGGCCCTCCTTGGTCTCGCATATCACGCCCACGGCCCGGCCATCTTCCACGATCGTCTTGGAGAACCAGGAGTGAGTGCGCAGATGCACGCCAGACTCCATGACGATATCGTTGGAGGCGCGTTTGAAGGCATCTGGGTCGAAGGCAGCAGCCGGGCAGATTTCCGGCGGCTTCTTCTTGGAGTGCAAGTGGTAGACGCCCCAGCGACCCCACTTGCGGTAGAGTTCGGGGCTCGAGCCATGTTCGGCTTCCGGCGGCACCACGCAGAGACCCATTTTCTCCATGCGCTCGATGACTTCGGAGCAGATGCCGCGAACCGTCTGGTTCTTGCCGTCCGACATGTCATCCAGCACCAGCACCATGCCGCCCGAGGCAAGGCCGCCGAGATAGGGGTAACGCTCGAGCAGGATGACCTTGGCACCGTTCCGTGATGCGGCCACCGCGGCGCTGATGCCGGCGGGCCCTCCGCCCACCACGACCACGTCGGCGTGTGCGACAACAGGGACCCGACCCTGATTTTCGACAATATGATCCCGTGCAATCGACATTGCAGTTTCCTCCAGTATTTAAGATTTGTTTTGAAGATTCAGCTACTTGGTGCCGTCGAAGCGCCACTTCAGCATGTGTTTTTCGAGCCAGGCGACCAGTCCGAAGAAGATCGCGGAGAAGGCTGACGCCACGATGATCGTCGCATAGAGGATCCCGGAGTCGTACTGATAGGTGGCCTGGATGATCAGGGCGCCGATACCAACGGTCGCACCGATCCATTCGCCGATTATCGCTCCCACCACCGCACTCGAGGCGGTGATCTTCAGCGCGGAAAACAGATAAGGCAGCGCACCATAGAACCGCAGCTTGATAAAGACCTCGCGCTCGGAGGCCGACAGGATCTTCATCAGCTCCAGATGTTGCTCGGAAACGTCGCGCAGGCCGCGCGTCATGTTCACCAGCGTCGGGAAGAAACAGATCGTGGCCACGATGATGATCTTCGGCACGAAACCGTTGCCGAGCAAAAGCACCAAKATGGGCGCCTTTGCGACCAGCGGAATGGTGTTGATGACGACGATCAACGGAAAGAACGCCTGGTCGATCCAGCGCCGGTAGACGAAGGCGACAGCCACCAGGCAGGCAAGCACATTGCCGATGATGAAGCCTACGATCGACTCGAACGCCGTCACGCCGAGATTGTGCATAAGCATCGGGAATTCGGAAACGAGCGTGCTCATCACCGTTGACGGCGCGGGCGCGATGAAGGCCTTGACGTCGAAGAAGCGTACCGTCCATTCCCACAGGAGGAGCGTGGCGACAAAGACTGCCAGAGGCAGGACGATGCCCTTGTTACGCTCCAGGAAACCCGTTTTTTGCGCCGCGTTGCCGGCCTGTGCCATGTTGGCTGCTGCCACGGCATCGACAGAGGAAGAGTGCATCAGCAGGTCTCCAGAACTTTACGCAGGCGTATCGATGTTTCCACGAACTCCGGCAGGTCTTTGGTTGCCGAGATACGCGGCCGCGGAAGGGGAATGTCGATCATCTCCTTCGTTCGCCCCGGACGAGCCTGCAGCAGAAGTACCCTCTGGCTGAGAAAAGCCGCCTCATAGATGGAGTGGGTCACGAACATGATCGTCACCCCTGTCGTTTCCCAGACACGCAACAGCGCTTCGTTCAGGTGATCGCGGGTAATCTCGTCGAGCGCACCGAAGGGTTCGTCCATCAGCAGCAGCTTCGGCTGATTGACGAGCGCGCGGGCGATGGAGACCCGCTGCCGCATGCCGCCGGAAAGTTGGCCCGGGAGCGCGTCCCGCCGGTCGCCGAGCCCGACGAGGTCGAGCAGTTCGGCCGGTTCACGCCGGTTCGATTGCTCGCCCGCATTACCGATTTCCAGCGGCAGCCGCACATTTTCGAGCGCCGTGCGCCAAGGCAGCAGCGCCGCATCCTGAAAGACGAAGCCGATGTCGCGCCGTTTGCGCGCTGCCTCGGCGGTTCCGCCGAGAACATCCACCGAGCCGTGAGACGGGCTGATGAGATCGGAAACCACCCGCAGCAAGGTGGACTTGCCACAGCCAGAGGGACCAAGGAGCGTCAGGAAATCGCCCTGTGCGACGTCGAAGCTGACGTTCTCCAGGGCTCGGACCGGACCGAAATCCACGCTGACGTTGCAGAGCCGAACGGCAGGTGTCTCGTTCGGCATCGGAGAAATGGCGCCGGCCCTTTCAGGCACCGAGTGCATCATACGACAATCCTCGCGCGCTGGCCTTTCGTGGCGTCGAGAATGGCCCTGGTCATGACGTTCTCGACCTTCGGCGCGCTGGAGCTGAACTGTTTCAACTCATCGAATGTCTCGATTTGGTCGCTCCAGATGGCGGGTTCGAAAGCACCCCAGCCGTCATTTGCGGCGAGCTCGCTGCCGGCGAACTGGCGCAGGAGCCCAATGGCCTTAATCTCGTTTTCGTATTTCAGGTTCGGATAGGCCTTGACCAGAATCTCGACCCCCTTTTCCGGATTGTCGAAGGCGTATTTCCAGCCGCGGCTGGCCGCCCGCACATAAGACGCGAAGGCTTCGGGATCGCTGTTCAGCTTTTCCGAGGTCGCGAAATAGGGAAGCGGCAGCAGACGCACGCCATTGTCCCAGAGCGGCAGCTCGACCGCATCGTCCCCGAGCAATTCACGCTGACCGACATTGGAACGCCAGCCGGCTATGGCGTCGACCTGCCCCGACAGAAGCGGCTTGGCATCAGAGCCGATGGTGATCACCTCGACCTTGGATTCATCGATCCCGTTCTTGCGAAGCAACGCGCTCAGAAGGACTGCCCCGCCGGCAGGCTGGACGCCGACACGCTTGCCGACCATGTCCTGTGGCGTGTTGATCGGCGCGCTCTTGAGCGAGAAATAGGCAAAGGGATGGACTTGCAGCGCCACCGCGAAGCACTGGATCGGAATCCCCTTCGAAGCCGCCAGCATGATTTGGGGGCTCGAGGACTGCTGCCCGATATCGTACTGCCCGGAGGCGACCAGCGGTACCGAGTCGATATTCGGGCCGCCGGCGCTGATTTCCACCGCGTTGCCTTCCTCCTCCTGGTAGCCAAGTTCGCGGGCGAGGATATCGCCGATGTGCTGGCTGTTGATGAGCCAGCCGAACTGGACATTGACCTTGCGCGTTCCTGCTGCCCGGGCGCGGTAGGGCACGATAGCCGGTGCTGCCAACCCGACTGCCACCGCAGCTGAGAATTTGAGCACGTTTCGCCGGCTTATGCGCAGATTGTCCTGCATAATTGCTTTCCTCCATCCACTCATCGATTGATGGTGACCTTGTTCCCGACAAGAACGCTAGTCGAATAAAGGCATCGCAAAAAGTTCAAATTTTCGAGCGCCCCGTTGCCATGTCGGCAACACCATCCTACCCTCGGTTTTTGGGGATTTCAGGCCCGTTCCGAGCCGTATAGCGCCAACCAGGCACCGCTTCCGAGGATGTCATGCACGCAGCCGTATTGCGCTACTTCGAGCAGGTTGCCGAGAGCGGTTCGATCCGTGTCGCCTCGGAGGTCCTGCATGTTGCGCCATCCGCGATCACGCGCCAGATACTCAATCTGGAGGCCGAGCTCGGCTGCAAGCTGTTCGAGCGCCTACCCACCGGAATGCGACTAACCGCAGCCGGTCATGTCTTCCTGCGACACACCAGACGCACGCTGTCGGACTGGCGCAACACCGCGGGCGAGCTTACCGCCCTTGCCGGACAGATTGCCGGCGAGGTCCGCGTTCTCGCCACACCTCCCCTCATCATCAGGGTGTTGCTGGGTGCAATCGAGTCCCTCGTCGAGGAGCATCCTCGGGTTCGCTTCAACGTCACCGATGCCAATGTGGTCAACAAGGCAGATCAGATGCAGCTCGGCCATCCCGATATCGCGCTTTTGCCATTCGATCGTCGCTACAGGCAGTTCGAACTTCTCGATCAGCTCAACGTACGCGTAGGCGTAGTGGTCACGCCAAACCATCCTCTCGCCAAAGAGAATACGCTAACGCTCACGCAGTGCGCCGAGCATCCCGTCCTGATGGTCCAGGACATGTGGATCCAGAGGCATTCGGACGTCGAATTTCAGGAGACGGGGGCCGAGTACCAGCCGCGCATCGTATCCTCGTCCTGGCCGCTTGCGCGCGAAGCGGCACGGCGAGGATTAGGCGTCGGTTTTTTCGCCTCCGTCGGTGTTGCCAAGGAACTTGCATCGGGTGAACTGATCTTTATCCCCCTCGATATCCCCGGCTACGTCACCAGCAGCCTATCGCTCTACGTCAATGCCGATCGAAAGCTAGCACCTGAGGTGGCTGTCACTGTCCAGCATATCAAGGCCAAGTTTGCCGAGGTGCGTTCGCTTCTGCCGTCAGTGGCGATGCCGACGACGAGTTCGTCAGGATCTATGCGGAGGCAAGATCGGTGAGTTTCGCTGGTTTGAACCGGCGTACTGCTCCTTTGGGGCCGAGACCGGACTGGCGGCTTTAGGCGTCCAAAATGCGAACATGGACATTCAGCCCCGAGCGGCTCATAGGGCCTCAACCCGGACATCCCGCTTTGCCACGCCGGTTTGAAAGCTAAGCGACATCGGTCTACTGATGAGATTTTCGCAAACCTTTGCATGCGCGGTGCAACTAGCCCGTCGCGGGAGTAGATCATGTTGAAAGCTACCGAAGAGGAAGTCCGGGAATATTTTGAATGGCAGGCGCCCGACCTCGAAGTGACTTTCATGCAGAAGGTCTACTCGGAGATCGTTCTCAACACCCGCCACGACGTGTGGGACATCCACACCAACAAGGATCGGTGGTGGGTCATCACGGGCGGCACAAACCTCTACTCTCAGGAGCAATTCCCCAATATGGACCTTGCTCTGACCTTCCATATTGGCCTGATGCTCCGCATCCCGCGTACGGAAAAACAACAGGAAGGCGATCTACGCATCCTTCCGTTCGGTCCTGTCTTCGAGAAGATGGAAGAAGCTGGCACCGCCGTGACACAAGCGCAAAACCTCTCGGACTATCAGGCCGTCGGCGTTCGCTGCCGCGAGGCGCTACTCGAGCTGATCGGCGTCGCGCAGGACGCGGCAATGTGGTCAGACACACCGCCACAGCGTGCGAACTTCCGAGCGTGGACGGAGATCATCTGCAACGATCTTCTGCCGGGCGACACCAATAAAGAGCGTCGCGGGGCCCTCAAAAGTGCGCTCGAGTCTGCATGGACGGTTTCAAACTGGCTGACGCATTCAAAGTCGGCCACGTGGATTGATGCCGACATGGCGCAATCGTTGATCCAACACGCCATCGGCATGGCGACATCATTGATCATTCGCGAGTTGCGCGGGGTGCCTTCAGAATGCCCGAACTGCGGCTCGCCCCATCTCGAACCCGGCCACGGCGAAAATACTGAGGCACCGGGTATACTCTGGGAACGACCACTCTGCTCCGATTGCGGATGGGCCGGTAGGCCCGTTCCAATCCTCGACCTCGAAGATGGGCAGCCCATCATCACACGCGAAGGCAAAGAAACCGACGAGTGCAGCATAATGACAGTACCGCTGCGCACGATTCTGAAGCCGAGAAATCCCACCATCGAGCCGCTGAAGACAGAAACCGGACCTCCGGAGCACGTCGTGTATTTTGCC
>NZ_JBFUIP010000108.1:0-18916 GCF_056401815.1 Aminobacter sp. P4_D5
CCTTACCGCCAACCGCCTGACCGACGGCGAGGCCGTGTGGTTCGCCGCTGACGGCAGCTGGGCTGTGTCAATCGACGTCGCCGCGACCGTCGACGACAAGGCCGGCGAAGCGCGCCTCGAGGCGATCGGCAAGGCCGCCTACGACAACAACGAGGTGGTCGACGTCAACCTGATCGACGTCAGTGTCGTCGATGGGGCGATCCATCCGCTCAGGCTGCGCGAAGTGATCCGCGCCGCTGGCCCCACCAACCGCCTCGACCTTGGCAAGCAGGCCCGGCCCACAGCCGGCACCGCCTGAAGATAGACCGGAAGACGACCATGTACCGTTACGACGAGTTCGATCATGACTTCGTGAAGGCCCGCGTCGCCGAGTTCAGCGACCAAGTCGAGCGCCGCCTTGCCGGTGAGATCACCGAAGACCAGTTCCGCCCGCTGCGCCTGATGAATGGCGTCTATCTCCAGCTGCACGCCTACATGCTGCGCATCGCGGTGCCCTACGGCACGCTGAGCTCAAAGCAGATGCGCATGCTCGGGCACATCGCCCGCAAATACGACAAGGGTTACGGCCACTTCACCACGCGCCAGAATATCCAGTTCAACTGGCCGGCACTGTCGGATATTCCGGCGATCCTGGCCGATCTCGCCAGCGTCGAGATGCATGCCATCCAGACCTCCGGAAACTGCATCCGCAACGTCACCGCCGATCACTTCGCCGGTGCTGCCGCCGACGAGGCTGCCGATCCGCGCCCCTATGCCGAGATCCTGCGCCAGTGGTCGTCGGTGCACCCAGAGTTTTCGTACCTGCCGCGCAAGTTCAAGATCGCGGTAACAGGTGCCGAGCGCGACCGTGCCGCGATCCAGACCCACGACATCGGCCTGCACCTGAAGAAAAACGACAAGGGCGAGCTCGGTTTCGCCGTCTATATCGGCGGCGGCCAGGGCCGTACGCCCATGGTCGCCAAGAAGATCCGCGACTTCCTGCCGGAAGAGCACCTGCTGTCCTACACCACCGCGATCCTGCGCGTGTACAACCTCTACGGACGCCGCGACAACAAGTACAAGGCGCGCATCAAGATCCTGGTCCACGAAACCGGCGTCGATGAGATCGTTCGCCAGGTCGAGGCCGAATGGCAGGCCCTCAAGGACGGCGAACTCAGGCTGCCCGAGGCCGACGTCGCGGCCATCCAGTCCTATTTCGCCCCGCCGGCGCTGACGCCACGGCCCGAGGGCGACGAGGTGATCAAGCTCGCGCGGCTCGATTCCAAAAGCTTCGGCGAATGGCTCGACCAGAACGTCTTCACCCACCGCAACCCAGACTATGCCGCCGTCACGATCTCGCTCAAGGGCATTGGCGAGGTTCCTGGCGACGCCACCGACAGCCAGATGGAAGCGGTGGCCGACATTGCCGAGGAATACGGCTTCGACGAAATCCGTGTCAGCCACGAGCAGAACCTGATCCTGCCGCATGTCGCGCGCGCCGATCTCAAGGCGGTCTATGACGCGCTGGTGGCTATCGACCTCGCCACCGCCAACTCGAACCTGATCAGCGACATCATCGCCTGCCCGGGCCTCGACTATTGCGCGCTGGCCAATGCCCGCTCGATCCCGGTGGCGCAGGAAATCTCCAATCGTTTCGCCTCGCTCGAGCGCCAGCGCGACATCGGCGAACTGAAGCTCAAGATTTCGGGCTGTATCAACGCCTGCGGCCACCACCATGTCGGGCACATCGGCATCCTGGGCGTCGAGAAGAAGGGCGCGGAGCTTTATCAGGTGACGCTTGGCGGTTCGGCCGACGAGCACACGTCGGTCGGCGAGATCATCGGTCGCGGCTTTGGCCCGGAAGAAATCACCGATGCCATCGAAACGATCGTCGAGACCTATCTTGGAATCAGGCTCGACCGTTCGGAAAAGTTCCTCGACGCTTACCGCCGCGTCGGCCCCGCGCCGTTCAAGGAGGCGCTTTATGCTAGCGAAGCCAAGGCAGCCTGACGCTGAGGCTGAAGCACAGGTTCTGGCCGAGGCCGCATCGCTCGATGCGCTTTACGGGCATCTGACGCCCCTGGAGATCATCGCGCGCGCGGCAACCGAGCGTTTTGTCGGCGAAATCGCCGCCGTTTCGTCATTCGGGGCGGATTCGGCGGTGCTGCTACACATGGTCGCTGAAGTTGACCGCAAGCTGCCGGTGATCTTCCTCGATACCGGCAAGCATTTCGGCGAAACACTCGATTATCGCGACGCTCTGGTCGCCGATTTCGGCCTGACCGACATTCGTATCATCACGCCTGATGAAGCGGCGCTTGCCCGCATCGACCCCACCGGAAATCTGCACAAGACCGACACCGACGCCTGCTGCGATGTGCGCAAGGTCGAGCCGATGGCACGCGGCGTCGAGCCGTTCCGCGCCTGGTTCACCGGCCGCAAGCGGTTCCAGGCGGTAACACGTGCGGCATTGCCGGTGTTCGAGCAGGTCGGCCCGCGCTTCCGCATCAACCCGCTCGCCCGTTGGACGACCGCCGACCTTGCCGAATACATGCGCAAGCACGCGTTGCGCGAGAACCCGCTGGTCGCTTATGGTTATCTGTCGATCGGCTGCTTTCCCTGCACGCAAGCCGTCAAGTCGGGCGAGGATGCCCGTAGCGGACGCTGGGCCGGGCAGGGCAAGACCGAATGCGGCATCCATCTTTCCGACCTCGAACAGTCGCTGACCGACGCATCCCTTTAGGAATTTCCACATGACCGAAGCGACACCGGAGACAAAGATCCGCCTCTGGACATCAGAGGGTTTCCGCGACGACGGCTGGATCCATGCCGAGGACGCGGGCGCTCTTGCCGGCAACAGCCGGGTCATCTTGCCGCTTCAGGCCTTCCTCGATCTTGATCCAGCGCAGCGCAGGGCGGCGAAGGAGCGGCTTGGCGTATCGCTCCAGCCGGGCGATCAGCTTGAGGCGATCGTCGACTTGCTGGATGAGCTGGCGCTGGTTGCCCTGGCCTTTCCGGCCTTCAACGACGGCCGCTCTTTTTCGAAGGCCGAATTGCTACGCAGCCGACATAACTTTGAAGGTGCCGTGAGAGCGACTGGCCAGGTGCTGATCGACCAGCTGCCGCATATGCTGCGTGTAGGTTTCAACGAGTTCGAGGTCTCGCACCCGGTGTTGCTGAAGCGCCTCGAAGCTGGTCAGGCCGGCGGCTTGCCACTGTACTACCAGCCGACCGCCAAGCCAGCCGAGCAGCCTTCCGAAGGCGGGAAATATTCCTGGCGCCGCGCCTCGGGCGTTTGAGCGCTGCGCACGAACGCGCGAACGCTCTAGATTCTGTTTAGCATTTTGGGAAGAGACTGCTTCCGTTCGGCCGCGTCCAGCCTTTCGAGCAGGCGGCGGAGCTTCTTGGGCAGTACTTCATCGGCCCGGAATGCGGGCAGGGCTTCCAGCGCGCGCACATTGCTGTCCGAGGTGAGCTGGCGCCTGATATTGGTCGCCAGCTTGGCTGCGGTCTTGTTGGTGCGTATGCTTGGCATGACAAAAGGCCTGTTCTTCATCGGGAGAACTCCTGCCAGATGCAAATGGTTCCCACATTGACGGCCCCGCCATGGCAATGGTCAGCTTGTGTGGTAAAATTTGAATTAACATTGAATTTTCGAGGCTTGCCGGCCCCGGGCCAAAAGGGCCGCGAGGCGCGGCATCCGGTCCCCATGTGGCCGTTGCCCCTTGATTTTTGGCACCCAAACCTCGATATCGGGCGCAACTTCCAACGTATCCGAACAACGGGAAATGGCGATGAGCGACCAGGCAAAAGACGAACGCGCGCCCGACGAGACGGCGGCTGCCGAGGCCCAGGCCGAAAAGATCGAGGGCGCTGTCGATGGCGATTATGAAGCGGTCGTGCGACTGCTGAAAGAAAACGAAGAACTCAAGGACCGCGCGCTGCGCACGGTTGCCGAGATGGAGAACCTGCGCCGCCGCACCGCGCGTGACGTGCAGGATGCCCGCGCCTATTCGGTGGCCAATTTCGCCCGCGACATGCTTTCGGTGTCGGACAATCTGCGCCGCGCCATCGAAGCGGTTTCCGACGAGGCCAAGGCTGCTGGCGGTGACGGGTTGGCAAGCCTCATCGAAGGCGTCGAGGTGACCGAGCGTGCGATGCTCACGGCTCTGGAACGCCATGGCGTGCGCAAGCTCGACCCTCAGGGTGAGAAGTTCGACCCTAATTTCCATCAGGCGATGTTCGAGGTGCCGAACCCCGACGTGCCGGCCAACACAGTCGTGCAGGTCATGCAATCCGGCTACACCATCGGTGACCGCGTCCTGCGTCCGGCCATGGTCGGCGTCGCCAAGGGCGGCCCCAAGCATGTCTCCGAGGCTCCGGCCGAGCCCGGCCCGGTCAACGAACAGGCCGAGAAGGACGCGTGAGGAATTAGCGAATAGGGAGTAGCGAATAGGGAATTGGCGGATAATGTAGCTGCAAAGCTGGGGTCCGCTATGTTCTTTCCCTGTTCGCTACTCACTATTCCCTACTCGCTCACATGAATCCGCTGCTCTACCTCGACTATGCCGGCGTGGCGGTGTTTGCCGCCACAGGCGCGCTTGCGGCCTCGCGCAAGGAACTCGACATTATCGGGTTCTTGTTCCTGGCAAGCTTTACCGGCATCGGCGGCGGCACCGTGCGTGACGTCATTCTTGGCCTGCCAGTGTTTTGGGTGGTCAACCCGGCCTATATCCTGGTTTGTGTCGCGGTGGCCTGGGTCGTCTTCTTCACCGCCCATCTCGTTGAATCCCGCTACAAGCTTTTGCTCTGGCTCGATGCGCTCGGTATGTCGGCTTATGCCGCCATAGGTGCTGCCAAGGGGTGGGAAGCCACCGGTTCGCCGACTGTCGCCATCGTCATGGGGCTTTTGACGGCGACCTTCGGCGGCATCCTGCGCGACCTGCTTGCCGGGGAGCCGTCGGTGCTGCTCAAGCCTGAAATCTACGTCTCGGCGGCAATGGTGGGGGCCGGCATCTACACGCTCGCCGTAATCGCTGAACTGCCGCCGCAGGCATCTGCGCTTGTCGCCTTTGTCGCCGCCTTCATGATACGCGGCGGGGCGCTGAAATTCGGCTGGACCTTTCCCGCGTACCGCAGTCGTCCCGGCCGAAATCCTGAGGATATACCGTGAGGATCAGTGCCGTGGCTCGCTTTTGAAGCTTGGCTTTCGCATGCGCCAAACCAGCAGAGGACAACCTCCATGCAACAGCGAATAGTGGTCGTGGGCGCAGGTTTTGGCGGTCTGGAGGTCGTTAAGGGTCTGGCCGGCGCACCGGTCAGCATCACCTTGATCGACAGGCGCAATCACCACCTCTTTCAGCCATTGCTTTATCAGGTTGCCACGGCCTCGCTGGCCACATCCGAGATCGCCTGGCCGATCCGCTCGCTCGTATGGGACAGGCCGGAGGTTGCGACCGTCCTGGCAAGTGTGACGGGTGTCGATGCGCAACGTCGCCACGTGCTGCTCGAAGATGGCGCAACCGTGCCATATGACAGTCTGGTGCTGGCGACCGGAGCCCGGCATGGCTATTTCGGTCACGACGAGTGGGAGCCATATGCGCTCGGCTTGAAGACGCTGGAGGATGCCACCACGATCCGGCGACGTATCCTGCTGGCATTTGAACGAGCCGAGCGGGAGACCGATCCTGACAAGCAAGCTGCCCTTTTGACCTTCGTCATCGTTGGCGCTGGTCCCACCGGGGTGGAACTCGCCGGGACGATCGCCGAGTTGGCGATGGACACGTTGCGGCGCGAATTCCGCCACATCGATACGGGCAGGGCACGGGTCGTGCTGATTGAAGCAGGCCAGCGCGTCTTGGGCGGATATCCCGACGACCTGTCCGACTATGCGCTGCGCTCGCTCCGCAAGCTTGGCGTCGAGGTCGAGCTTGGACGCGCGGTCTCCGACTGCACCGCCGACAGTGTCGCTTATGGCGACGTCAGGCTTGCGACCAGGACGATCATCTGGGCGGCCGGCGTGCGCGCGTCACCGGCCGCCGAGTGGCTGCGCGCTCCGGCAGACCGGGTCGGCCGTCTCAAGGTGATGCCCGACCTGACGGTGCCTGGTCACCCCGAGATATTTGCCATCGGCGACACTGTGACGGTGAACGGACCGGACGGAAAGCCAGCGCCAGGGATTGCACCCGCTGCCAAGCAGGAAGGTAGGCATGTCGCCGCCACCATCAAGGCGCGGTTGCGCGGTGACACCAAGCCCCAGCCGTTCCACTACCGCCACCAGGGCAGCCTCGCCCAAATTGGCAAGCGCCGCGCGGTCATCGATTTTGGGCGGATCAAACTGCGCGGTGCTTTGGCGTGGTGGCTGTGGGGCATCGCCCACATCTACTTCCTCATAGGCTCGCGGGCCCGGCTCAGTGTCGCCATCAACTGGCTTTGGATTCACGCCCGCAACCAGCGCAGCGCGCGGCTGATCACACAAGGCGAAGCACGAATCGAATCGTCCGAGATTTCGGCCGGTCCGGACGCCACCAAGGCCAACCTGCCGCAGAAGTAGCGATCGGGCGCCGTGCTTCAGCCAGATGTGCCAACCCGCGCCTTGGCGTCGCGCTGGTAGACGGCAAAGATCGCCTTGCCAATCAACGACGTTTCCGCCTCCACACAGCGGGCATAGACGTTCGCACGGATTTGCTGGATCTCCTGATCCTCAGGCGATGCCGTGGCGGCGAATTCGATCAGATGTGCCGCGAGCCGTGTCTCGCCACCTTCGGCGAGCAGAGCCGCGCGTTCGGCAAGTTTCTGCGCTCCGCCGGCAAGTGACGCGATCTCGGCCCCCAAATCGGCCGCCGGTGCGGGCTTCAGATGGGCGGGGTTTCCATCGAACCACCCGGCATAGAGGTGCCAGATATTGCGGACCACGAACTCCGGGTCATCGTATCTTGGCAGCAGATAGGGCTTGGCAAGCAGGTCTTTGGGCGCGGAAACGGCGTGGAGGATTTCATCCAGCGAGCGTCCACCGTTCATCAGATTGAGGGTCTGCGACGTCAGGCTTTCCAGCACCGAGGCGCCGTCATTCAGGATCTGATTGGCCCGTGAGGAGCCTGCGACCACAGGGCCGTGGCCGGGGACAAGCACGTCCGGCTCCAGGGCCTGCATGCGGCGCAACGCCGACGCCCAGTCCAGCGCAAAGCGCTGGACCTTGCGTGGATTGCCGGCATTGGGAAACACCCAGATGACGAAATCACCGCTCACCAGGATGCGCTGTTCCGGCGCCCATACAAAGGTCGCGTCATCGGTTTCGCCGCGGCCGTGGAACAGTTCAAGCCGCAGTCCGCCAATCGTCAGGCTGAGATTGTCGTCATAAACCTCGTCGGGACGGCGATGGTCGCTGGGGAATGTGTAGCCCGGCTGGTTGAATTGGCGGCCCATCACAATGCTGTTCAGGTCATGAGTCGCATCGTAGCGCTTGAAGCGCTCCAGCACATTGCGGTGCGCGATGATGCGTGGGCGCGATGTCCCTTTCGCATCTGCCTCCTGGTCCAGGAGCCGCGCGCCCCAGGTGTGGTCGATATGCCCATGCGTGTAGATGACGGTATGAACCGGGGCATCGTCCCATTTGCGCAATATGGCGAGCGTCTGGCTGGCGGTTTCGCGACTGCCGCTATCGACCAGCACCAAGCCATCGGCGGTGCGACATGCGGTTGTGTTTCCAAAGAGGTAGCCGGTGTGGATGGCGATCGCATTGTCCGCGATCTGCCTCGCGGAACCGCCCGACACAGCCGCACTCCACTCGTCCATCGCAGCTTCACCATTCCAGAGGCGCTCGAAGAGTTCGTCTTTCGCAATCACATTTGCCTCCTTTGGTCTGCACAGCACCTCTCATGCCCTGAGTCGGGTGCGAATGGCTGCTGCGTACCGAAATTCATGCCGAACAGAGGCGTCTAGGCCCTGCTTTCCCACGCCTTCGCCAGGCTTTTCGGTGCCCGCATTAGCCAAGCGCGTTCGAGCCGGGTCCGGAGCTGGTCGAGCGGAATCTCGTGAATGCGCACCAGCATGGCCGGCCAGCCCTTGTAATGGGCCGTCTCGAAATAGAGCTGCGGATCGGCCTCCATCAGCATCTCTTTTTCTTCAAGCGGGCACATGACAACGACCGTGTCGGCATCCTTGACGCGGCAGAGGAGTTTCTTGCGGAGCTGAAGCGACGGGGTGCCGTAGGAGGTGCCTTCGACGACCTCGGGCAGGCCTTCGGCTGCTGCGTATAGCTTGTCGAAGGCGCTGGAGAGATCGTCGGCCACTTCTCTAAGCGGCGAAGCGCTGCGCTTCCCCGCCGTAATAATTGATGTAGCGGGCGCCGATTTCCTTGACCGGCATGACGATGAAGACGTCGGTCGTGCCGAAGTCGTGGTCGATGACGCAGCCGTCGCCGATCTTGGCGCCGACGCGCAGATAGCCCTTGACCAGAGGCGGCATGGCGGCGATCGCCGCCTTGGCGTTGATCGCTTCGATCGGCATCAGATCCATGGCGCAGTAGCGCGACGCGACAGCGCGGACATCCCAGTCGGCGCTGGTGCGGCAATGATGGGCAAGATAGGTTAGCGCCTCGGCATGTGCCGCCGGCACCGTGCCGTGGAACGAGGCGCAGCCGGTCATGACGTCGATGTCGTAGCGGTTGAGATAGGCCCAGATGCCTTGCCACAGCGCTTCGATGGTTCGCTTGGAGCGGTATTCGGGTAGCACGCAGGAGCGGCCGAGCTCAAGAAAGCGCTGGCCGGGATGGCGTGCGATGAGCTTGTTCAGCTCGAATTCGTCGTCGGAATAAAACCCGCCGGCCTCGGTCGCGCGCTCCTGGCGCAGCAGCCGGTAGGTGCCGACGATGCGGCGATGCTCGGGGCCGTTGATCGAGGTGTCGAAGACCAGCAGGTGGTCACAAACGTCGTCAAAGCGGTCGGAGTCGCGACGTTCGATCGAGTGCGCCGCCTGCTTGCGGGCGCCGAGTTCGTCGAAGAACACGCGGTAGCGAACTTCCTGCGCGGCAGCGATCTCGGATTCGTCTCGGGCGAGGCGAACTTCCAATGTACCGATCCGTCCGAGCGGCGTTCCTGGGAGTAAAGGTTTGGAAGGCACTGTCACCTTGGCGCCGTTGGCTTTCTGAGTGTCACTGTCCGGCAAGGCTGTATGCACGGGTGATTCTCCTTCGAGCCATCCCTCCTGGCGCGGGGATACGGTGTCGGTGCTACAGGATTGTGACAGTATCGTGATCGACCCGCGCGGGCAAGACTGCGAGGGCAAGCAACGGCGCCTAGCCGGCTAGGGAAATCGACAGAACTGGTCAGGCAGCGGCGCGCTGTTCGACAAGATTTATCAGAACGTCCGGGTCCAACGGCTTGGTGATAAAGCCGCTGGCACCATGGGCGAGCACCGCATGGCGGGTCTTTTCCTGGCTGTCGGCCGACAAGACCATGATCGGCAGGGCGGAAAGCCCATGTTGCTCTTCGTGCCTGCGAATGGCCGAAATCGCGTCCAATCCGTCCATTACGGGCATATGCAGGTCCATCAGCACGACGTCGTAGCGGCGTTTGCGCGCTCCTCCCGTCACCGCCTCGACGGCGGCCTTGCCGTTGTTGACGACATCGACCCGGTGTCCTGCCTTGAGCAGCACCGCGCGGGCGAGCATGGCATTGATGTCGTTGTCCTCGGCGATCAGCACCGACAGGCCAAGCAGGTGTGAATTAGCCGCAGGCTTGGCGACGGTGCGGTTGTTTAAGGGCTGCGCTTGCCCCGCAACGACGCCCTGATTCGCCAGCAACACCCGCAGCAAGGTCTCGCCGCGCACCGGCCGGGCGAGGAAGGTCGCGTAGCCACTGGCGCGCAATTCGCCCAGAAGGCCCCGGTCGTTCGGGGCGATCAGCGTCACCGCTTCGCTTGCGGCAAAACCATTCTCGCGCAAGTTCCGGAGCATGCGGCCGTCATTTTCTTCCATTGCCGCATCGATGAGGAGGGCGTTGCAGCCGGCGGCATAACCTTGCGCCTGCTCGGGCGTGACAGCGATGTCGGCGCTGCCGCCATGGGCGCGGACGGTCTCGGCGATCGCTTCGGCTTCCGTGGTGTTCCTGGACAGGATCACCACATGGCGGCCGGCAAGCATATCGACGCTGGYTTGTGCGTCTTCGGTGGCGCCGAAGGCGGGCAGATCGAAGGAGAACTCCGAACCTTCGCCCGAAATGCTCTTGGCCGATATCGTGCCGCCCATCGAGGTCACGAGGCGCTTGGAGATGGCAAGCCCGAGGCCAGCACCACCATGCGAGCGGGTCGATGTGCCATCGGCTTGTTCGAATTCTTCGAAGATGCGCTCCATGTCCTCGGCGCGCAGGCCCGATCCGGTATCGGCTACGGTGAAGCGGATCTTGTCGGGATGCTCGTCGCGGATGCGCTCGACGCTAAGCATGATGCCACCGGCATCGGTGAATTTTATGGCGTTTCCAATCAGGTTGAGCAGCACCTGGCGCACGCGGCCCGGATCGGCGGATATCATTTGGGGCACGTTGAGCGCGACATGGCAGCCTAGGCCGATGCCCTTGCCGAATGCGCGCGAGGCCAGAAGCTCGACCACATTGTCAGCGATCTCGCGCGGCGACATCGGCTGCGGTTCGGGATCGAAGCGTCCTGCCTCGATTTTCGAATAGTCGAGCAGGTCCTCGATCAGCGCCAAAAGTGCGCTCGCCGACGTCGAGATCGCACCGACATAGGTGCGTTGCTCGGGCGACAGCTCGGTGTCGTGCAAGAGCTTTGCCATGCCCATGATGCCGTTCATCGGCGTGCGGATTTCGTGGCTTACAGTGGCCAGGAAACGCGATTTTGCCTGGCTCGCATATTCGGCGCGCTCGCGTGCGCCGATGAGCGCGGTTTCGGCGCGCTTGCGGGCGGTGATGTCGCGGGCGATCGCCCGATGCGACACGGCGTCGCTGGTCTTGTCACGTACCGAAAGCTCGGTCCAGGAAAACCAGCGCACCACGCCGTTCGAACGGATTCCGACATCGGTGGAGCTCAGGCATTCGCCATCGGCGAAGGCTGCGTCTGGAACGATGCCGACATCGACGCCGAGTTCCTGCAAGGTGCGGCCGGCGAGGTCACGCTGGTCCTGGCCGATGAGTCCGGCAAATACCTTGTTGGCATAGACGATGCGGCCGTCGCGATCGCGGTGCACGACAAGGTCGCCAAGTGCGTCGATGAGGCCGCGGAAGCGCTCTTCGCTTTCCTGCAGCTCCCACATCCGGTCGGCCAGAGTCTCGATCTCGGCGCGACTGCGTGAAGCGCTTTCGGTGATCGCTTCGGCGGCGCGCTCGCGCTCGCCGAGGCTGCGCGACAGCAGCACCATTCCGGTGAAGGCGGCGGCAAACAGGCCGATGCTGATGAAGGCGGGCGCCCCGGTCAGGTGGGCGAGACCGGCAAGCACCATGATGGCAATCAGGGTGGCGAAGTACAGGCCGCGCGGCGGCTCCTTCGGCAAATGCGGTTCGAGCTGCGGCGATGTGATGATGCGGCGACGCGACAGCGTGTCGGCGTCGGCCATGGCCACGCCTTGCGTCGTATTTGCTTCCGCTGTGCCGGACTCCGTCATCATGGCGGAAACCTAGCACTGAGAGCTTAGGGAAGATTTGGGCGGATTGATCGAATTTTAGCGGTCGCCGTATTCCGGCCGCCGCGTCAGTCGCTACTGGACGTAGCTCTTGAAGACGTAGCCGCGCTTGCCGTTGAAAACGATTTCACACCATTGAGTGCACGAAACCAGTTCGACAGAGGTTTTGGCGGGGATGACGCCCAAAACCTGACCACCTTTTTGCGGTGTGGCGCGCATGTTCACCGAGCGCTTGATCTTGACCTCGCGGCCGCCCTGGCTCGGTTCGCTGGCGGGCTTGACCTCGGCTTCCATCGCATCGACGGCAGCGGTTTCAGACGGATCGGGCTTGGTCTCTGCGAGCGCGAGCGGTGCTGTCTCGTCAGGGTCTTGGGCGATGATGTTTTCGGCACCTGGAATGGCGGGCATCGCTTCGAGCGGCCGGTTCGCTGCTGCAGCCACGACCTGCGCCCAGCGCGGATCCGCTGCGAGCGGCATGTCGGTCGCCGCTTCAGATGCCGACGCCTCGGAAACCAGGATCGAAGTGCGCGTTGTGGCGACCCGTTCCTTGCGGCCGGTCGGTTCGGCGGCGATGGCAGTGATCTTTTCTTTCGCCGGCTGGGTTGCGGCCTGCTCGGCTTCTTGCACTGCGTTGACCGAGTGCTGGCCCATATGCGGTAGGATGAAGAGAGCTGAAACGGCGGTCACGCTCATCAGAGCGGTCATCGCCAGCACACCGCAGACCAGGCCACGATTGGGAGCGTTCTCGCGCCAGGAAGCTGGCTCGGTTTTCATGAACATCATCGTGGAGCGCGGCTGATTGGCTGCGCCCAACCCGAAGGGCATTTTCACTAGCAACTCTCCACTCAGGCCCCAAGCGCTCGGAAAAATGAGCGTCCCCACCTGTCGTTTCGACCCGCAAATCTACGCCGCGTAGCCGCAAGACAGTTTCAGTCGGTACCTATCGGCCCGTCCACCGATGACACCATGATGACCGATTGTGGCAGACCTTGGACCCGATTGCGACCATGCTGAAAAAATTCTTAACCGCAAACTGAAGTCTGTGCGTATGCCGCGACTGACTTCACGTCACTGTCACAACTCGTATTGTAACTTGAAGTGCGCCGGACGAATTCATTCGTCTGAGGCTACCGGCTCGCTGCGGCTGCGCCGCCAGGCCAGGAACTCGTCGAGCACCACCAGTGCCGCACCGACCGAAATGAAGACGTCGGCGAGGTTGAAGATGGCAAAGGACCACACCGGCGTGTGGAACAGTATGTAG
This sequence comes from Aminobacter sp. P4_D5, assembly GCF_056401815.1. Classification (NCBI taxonomy): domain Bacteria; kingdom Pseudomonadati; phylum Pseudomonadota; class Alphaproteobacteria; order Hyphomicrobiales; family Phyllobacteriaceae; genus Aminobacter; species Aminobacter sp. P4_D5. The sequence continues at coordinate 12,873 of NZ_JBFUIP010000108.1, forward strand.
TCGATGACGTGACCGTAGACGGTGCGGTCGATGAGATTGCCGAGCGCGCCGCCGACGATCAGCGCAAAGCCAAAGCGTGAAATGACTTGCGCCGGCGTCGTGCGGATTGCCAGAATAGTCACGAAAGTGACGACGATCGCGGTCAGCGCGATGAGGCCGGTGTCGCCGACGCTGGAGAACATCGAAAAGGCGATGCCGGTGTTGTAGGTGCGGTAAAGTGCCAGGAAGGGCAGCACATCGACCTTCTCATGCATGACGAGATTGGCTTCGACGAGAATTTTGATCCACTGATCGAGCGCTACGGCCAATGCCGTTACAACGCCGTAGACTACTGCGGGTTTCACGGGGCGCCGTCTCCTAAAGTGTGAGCGCGTTGCGCCGGATCTCAAACAGCATGACGCCGGTGGCGACCGCGAGATTGAGCGAATCGGCACGGCCGGCTTGCGGGATGCGCAAAAGCTTGTCGCAGGCGTCTGCCAGATTGTCGGGCAAGCCCTGCTGCTCGTTGCCCATCATCAACAGAACTGGGCGGTTGCCGAAATCGACCGAACGATAGTCGACGGCACCCTTGAGATGCGTGCCGGCGACGGTGCCGGCAAAGTCCTTGCGCCAGGCAAGGAACGCCTCAGGATTGGTCTTGGCGACGGGAACTGCGAAGATCGAGCCCATGGTGGCGCGCACCGTTTCGAGCGAGAACGGATCGGTGGTCTCGCCAACGAGGATGATGCCCTTGGCACCGACCGCGTCAACGGTGCGGATAACGGTGCCGAGATTGCCGGGATCGCGCACGCGGTCGAGCGCCACCCAGACGTCGTTACCTCTAGGGCGAACGTCCTTGAGCGGCACGAAACGCTGGCTGAACACACCGACGACCSCCTGCGGGTTGTCGCGGCGGGTGACGGCCGTCAGCACTTTTTCCGAGACTTCGAGCACGTCGCCGCCCAAGGCGACGGTGCGCGCAGCGACCTTCTCCACGGCGGCGTTGCCGAGAGCGGACTTGGCGAAGATCAGAGTCTTGATCGTCCAGCCGAGATCGAGCGCGTCGATGACCAGCTTCAGCCCTTCGGCGATGAAGGCGTTCTGCTGGTCGCGGAATTTCTTCTGCGCCAGCGCCTTGATGTCCTTGACCAGCGGATTGGCCAGGCTCGTCACTTCCTTGACGCGTCCCGGCGCTCCGGTGCGGTGTTCGCTCATTTGGCTACCCAGCGCGAAAAGAGGGAAGTCGAAAGCGCGCGTCCGGCCGATTTCTCGCGGATGATCAGCTCGCCCGATTCGATGGTGCCGCCCATGCCGGCGAAGGTGTCGCGCATCAAGGCATGGATGGCGAAGAACGAGGCACGGATCGAATAGGCGGTCAAAACCATGGCCAGCGGCTTGGGCGTCAGGATCGAGCGGYAGAYGTCGGTCAGCGTCGGCAGATGTTCGAACAATTGCCAGACTTCGCCCTTGGGGCCACGGCCATAGGCCGGCGGGTCGAACAGGATGATGTCGTAGCGGCTGCCGCGACGCTCCTCGCGCTCGGCGAATTTCATTGCGTCGTCGCAGATCCAGCGGATCGGCTTGTTGGCGAGACCGGCCATTTCCTGGTTCTCGCGTGCCCAGGCTATGGCCTTTTTCGAGGCGTCGACATGGGTGACCTCCGCACCGGCGCGCGCGGCGACCAGCGAGGCAAGCCCGGTATAGCCAAACAGGTTGAGCACCTTGACCGGGCGCTTGGCGTCCTCGATCAGCCTGGCCATGTGATCCCAGTGCGTCGCCTGTTCGGGAAACACCCCGACATGGCGGAACGAGGTGAAGCGGCCCTGATAATGCAGCCCGTCATGGCGCATCGGCCAGGTTTCGCCGAGTGGCATCTTGGGGAAACGCCAGCGGCCAAGRCCTTCTTCGTCGGTGTCGCCGGTGAAGACGGCGTCGGCGTTTTCCCACTGCCTGGGAGGCAGAGCAGGTTGCCAGATTGCTTGCCCTTCGGGCCGCACGATCCGGTACGGACCATATTGTTCGAGCTTGAGGCCCGCGCCGCTGTCGAGCAGCGCATAGTCGTCATTGGGCAGGACTTCGAGGATCAGCGGCAGGCGTTCTGCGGGCAGGGCGCCTTCGCGACGAACAAGCTTGCGCGGCTCGGCCCTTGGCTCTGGAGCCGCCTCTTGCCTGGGAGCAGGGCGATGCTCTTCACGGGCGCGCGTTGGCGCGGGCGCTGCGGCACCCTTGCGGGGCGGCTGAGGCCGGCTGTCGCGGCGCTTGTCACGCGGGTGCTTCAAGAAATTGTATCTCCGGGCTGTTGGCCGCTTTTGGCATACGGCCCAGAACTCCGCAACCGCAGCGGATGTCGCGCCGCCCCGGCGCATGGCCTTTCGGCGAGCGTGGCACGGCTCTATCGTGCTCTGCCCAGGATGAAACAAGAATCATGTCGCGCTCCGAACGCCTTCTCGACCTTATCCAGATACTGCGCCGCCATCGCAGGCCGGTGAATGGGCTGACCTTGGCCAGTGAGCTCGACGTGTCGATCCGCACGCTCTATCGCGACATCGCCACGCTGCAGGGGCAGGGCGCGCCGATCGAGGGCGAGCCGGGGATCGGCTATGTGCTTAAGCCCGGCTTCATGCTGCCGCCGCTGATGTTCACCGACGAGGAAATCGAGGCGATCGTGCTCGGGTCGCGTTGGGTCGCCAAGCAGCCTGATACACGCCTGTCGGCGGCGGCAACCGACGCGCTGGCCAAGATCGCCGCCGTGCTGCCCGAGGATCTGCGCGAGGAACTCGACGCGACCACGCTTCTGGTTGGCCCCAGCCAAGCGTCGAGCCGCGAAAGCGTCGATCTTGGCATCATCCGCAAGGCGATGCGCGCCGAGCGCAAGGTCGAGATGACCTACGAGGACGGCAATGGTTCATTGTCCCGGCGCATCGTCTGGCCGTTCGCGCTTGCGTTTTTCGACAAGGTCCGGGTGATGGTGGCGTGGTGCGAAATGCGCCAGGACTTCAGGCATTTTCGCGCCGACCGCATTTCCGATCTCAACGCCACCGACACGCGCTATCCCAGGCGACGGCAGGCGATGCTCAAGGAGTGGCGGGCAACGCTCGACATGCCGAGAAGGCAGTAATCGCTACTGCCAGAATCTGACAGCGGTGCGACTTATGCTCTCCAAATCGAAACCTCTGGAGAGCAAAATGCGTACCCCCAATTTCATCATTCTCTATGTCGACCAGCCGCAGCAAAGCGGTGCGTTCTATAGCAAGCTGCTCGGTCGCGAGCCGGTCGAAGCGTCGCCGACCTTCGTCATGTTCGTGCTGGATGGCGGCTTCAAGCTCGGCCTGTGGTCGCGCCATACGGTGGAGCCGGCGGCAGTTGCAGCAGGTGGCGGTGCGGAGATCGTCTTTGCCCTCGACACGCCAGATGCGGTGAACGCTGCCCATGCAGAATGGGCTGGGCGCGGGCTGAAAATCCTCCAGGCACCGACCGATATGGATTTCGGCCGCAGCTTTGTCGCTCTCGACCCCGACAATCATCGCCTGCGCGTCTATTGCCTCGACGAAGCGGCGGTCACGCAGTCATGAGCACCGGCAACTGGCTCGCGGTGGCCTCGGCGGACCATGTCAGGCTCGGCCGGGCCCAAGGCTTCATGCAGGTCTGCCACGGCAAGGCAGCACCCTTGCGCCGCATCGCAGCCGGCGACGGCATTGTCTATTACTCGCCGTCCACTGTCATGGGCGGCAAGGACGGCCTGCGCGCCTTCACGGCTATAGGCCGGGTGCGGGAGGGCGATCCATACCAGTTCGACATGGGGGGCGGGTTCTGCCCGTTTCGGCGCAATGTCGTCTGGACGGCTTCGGACGAGACACCGATCGCAACGCTGCTTCACCGGCTCGATTTCACCGCCACCCGCAACTGGGGTTATCAACTTCGCCTTGGGCTTTGCATGCTCAGCGAACACGATTTCCGCCTGATCGCGGAAGCCATGGGCGCGGAGATGCGTCTCAAAGCTATCGCTTGAGCGCCTTGTAGACGGCGATGCCGGCGGCGAGATCTTCGAGTGCCGCACCCACCGACTTGAACAGGGTGATCTCGTCCGCCGACTGGCGGGCGGGTTTCTGGCCGCGGGCGAGTTCATGCAGGTCGGCGACGATGTCTTCCGCCTTGAGAACTCCTGCTGCAATCGGCTGGACGATGTCGCCGGCTTCCTTGGTCGCTCCGGCGCGGGTGTCGACATATACGCGCGACTTGCTGATCGCCGCGTCGTCGGCTTCGCGCATGCCGGGCGTGAAGCCGCCGACGAGATCGACGTGGCAACCAGGCTTCAGCTTCGCGCCCTTGACCAGAGGGAGGGTCGAGATAGTGCCGGCGGTGACGATGTCGGCCCAGCCAAGTTCGGCATCGAGGTCGGAAATGGCGGTCGCCTCAAAGCCTTCGCCGCGGAGCGAAGCGGCCAGCGCTTCGGCGTTGGCGATTGTGCGGTTCCAGATGCGAATCTGCTTGATTGGCCGCACGGCGGCGTGCGCGCGGGCCAGGAACTTGCACTGCGCGCCGGCACCGATCACCAGCAGTTTTGAAGCATCTTCGCGCGCCAGATAGGAGGCGGCGAGTGCCGAGGCACAGGCGGTGCGCCATTGCGTCAGGCGTGGGCCGTCCATCAGCGCCTGCGGCTCGCCGGTGACGCCGTTGAGCAGCAGATAGACGCCAACGACCGCCGGCTTGGCGACGTCGTTGTTGTCGGGCGAGACAGTGACGATCTTGACCCCGATATGCCCGTCGGTTCCAGCACCCGCAGCCTTGAAGTCGGTCCAGGCCGGCATCAGGAGCAGGGTCGAATCCGTACCCTCAGCGCGTTCGACCGTGTGGTGATGGCGCACTGGTTGCACCGCGCCTTCGCGGAAGGCGGTGCGCAATGTCTCGACCAATCCGGGAAAGGTCAGCGCCCGGTCGATGTCATCGGCCGAAAATTGCAGCATTGAATTCTCCCCGACGGCTTATCTAGTTGGAGCGCGGCAAGGCAGGGCCTTGCGCGACTGGCGGCCGCTGGGCCGCTGCCTGGCGCAGGCTTTCGGCTTCGAGCCCGCGCTGGCGCGCCACCTTGCGGTAGCGGCCCTGCTTGAGCCATGTCACGGCGCCGCCCAGGATCACGCCGAGCGCCAGCGCTGCAAACAGCAGCACAAACAGCGGCGCCTGGATGGTCAGTGCGGGATTGCCCGGGTTGAACGGGTCAAGCGTGAATGCGGTGGCGGCACGGTTGGCGACGGCAAGCGCGATAAGCACGATTGCCACCGGCACGAAGACGACGATGAGCATGAAGCGATTGAACATGGATATTCCCGTTTAAAGCCCCGCCGTTTGACCGCTCGCCGGCCTATTTCGCGGAGTTCAGCCGCTCGCGCAGCTCCTTGCCGGTCTTGAAGAACGGCACCCACTTTTCCTCGACCTCGACGGATTCGCCGGTGCGCGGGTTGCGGCCGGTGCGGGCGGGGCGGTTCTTCACCGAAAATGCCCCGAAGCCGCGCAGTTCGACGCGATTGCCGTCGGCAAGCGCATCAGTGATTTCGTCGAAAATGGCGCTGACGATGTTCTCGACATCCCGCAGGAAAAGATGCGGATTGCGTGTTGCAATAATTTGCACCAGTTCAGACTTGATCATATGCGCGGTCCCCGTCGTGATGGTTATGATTTTATTTGTTTTTCAGCCGCCTGACACGGCTTTTTCAGCCTGCCAGAGCGACAGCATACCGTCAAGGAACAAGCGGTCGGCACCCATTTCCTTGAGCAGTTCCGACGAAAGGTCGCCAGCGCCGAGGGCCCGGCCCAGCGCCTGGGCGAGTGCTGTCGGCAAGAAGAAGCTGCCGCTGCGCGCCGGCTTCCATTCGACCACCGACAGCTTGGTGTCGACGCCCTTGGTGCCGAGCCAGGCAATTGCCTGATCTTCGCCGCCGACCTCGTCGATCAGCTTGTTGGTCAGCGCCTGCCGCCCGGTGAAGACCCTGCCGTCGGCAAGGGCGGTGGCTTCGGCCTTGGACATCGAGCGGCGATCGGCGACGATGACGACGAACCAGTCATAGCTG
>NZ_JBFUIP010000109.1:0-18727 GCF_056401815.1 Aminobacter sp. P4_D5
GCTTTTTGGTTGTTATGGGTCAAGTCTCCGGCAGCGCCGTTGAAATAGCAATTGATAATGTTAAGGTCTCGGCTGTGAGAATTTCTCACAGTGAACGGTCCTAGCCGTGGAGATTTGATGTCCAGGCGCCTGCCCCCGCTGAACCCGCTGCGCGCCTTCGAAGCGACCGCACGGCATGGCTCGCTGACCAAGGCAGCGGTCGAGCTCAACGTCACCCACGGCGCGATCAGCCACCAGATCCGGGCGCTTGAAGCGACTCTCAAGGTCAAGCTTCTGGAGCGTGCCGGTTCGCGCCTCAAGCTCACCCCCCAAGGCGCCGAGCTTTTGCCCGCCGTATCGGGCGCTTTCGAAAGTATTGCGGCGGCCACCGCGCGAATGACCAGGCCGACGAGCTCGGGCAAGCTGACTGTAAGTTGCGTGCCGGCACTTCTGTCATTGTGGCTGGTGCCTAGGCTCGGCGGCTTCACCGCCCAGTATCCGGGCATCAGCCTTACGCTGAATGCGACCAACGATGCCCGCGATATCCATTCGCCCGACGTCGATGTCTGCCTGCTCTACGGCGACGGCCGGTGGAGCGATTGCTGGATGAAGAAGTGGTCGACACTGGAGCTCTTCCCGGTGGTCAGCCCGACGCTGATCAACAACCGTCCTATCCGCAGCGTGCGCGATCTCGCCGATCACGTGCTGCTGCACGCCGACGAAGGCCGGGAATGGCACACATGGCTGGCCGCCGCCGACGCGCTTGATATCAAGCCGGTGCAGCAGCACCGGATGGCTGGTGCAAGCCTCACCACCGAAGCCGCCGTGCACGGCCACGGCCTGGCTCTCGGCGACAGTGTCACGGCGAGCACACTGCTGGCCAAGGGACAGCTGGTCACGCCGTTCAATCTTTCGGTCCCTGCGGTCGATGCGTTCTACGTGGTGTGCCGCAACGAGGTGAGATCGGCGCCGATCGCCCAGGTGTTCATCGACTGGCTGTTTGCCCAGCGCGAGGAGCTTCCAGCACGCACCGAGCAGGCCGTTACAGGCCAGATCAGCATCCGCAAGAGACGCGCGCAAAAACCGGTGGCAGTTGGCTAGGAACTGCCGATGTAACCGATAGGGCCAGGGTTGCTTTTTTCTCGTCTGCAGCTTGATCGCCCGCGCACTATATCTCAAAGCTGTCAACGAGGTCGCGCCTGCGCGGCGGGCGTGTATCGGGAGGAATGAAGCGGCATGGCCAGGACCGACATCGCACGACGGGTGTACAACCACACCTGGAAGCTCGATCCGATCGTGCGGTCCCTGCTCGACACGGACTTCTACAAGCTTTTGATGCTGCAAATGATCTGGGGCATGCACCCCAAGGTCGACGCCACCTTCTCGCTGATCAACCGCGCGACTTCGGTCAAGCTGGCCGAAGAGATCGACGAGGGCGAATTGCGCGAGCAGCTCGACCACGCCCGCACCCTGCGCTTCTCCAAAAAGGAGATGATCTGGCTCGGCGGCAACAATTTCTATGGCCGCAAGCAGATCTTCGAGCCGGAATTCCTGGCCTGGCTCGAAAACTTCCAGCTGCCGCCCTATGAGCTCGAAAAGCGCGACGGCCAGTATGAGCTGACCTTCGCCGGCCCTTGGGTCCTGACCTCGATGTGGGAAATTCCCGCACTCGCCATCATCAACGAGCTGCGCTCGCGCTCGGTGATGAAAGCCTTCGGCCCCTTCGCGCTCGATGTTCTTTATGCCCGCGCCAAGGCCAAGATGTGGGACAAGACCGAGCGGCTGAAGATGCTGCCCGACATCAAGATCTCCGACTTCGGCACGCGCCGCAGGCATTCATTCCTGTGGCAGCGCTGGTGCGTCGAAGCGCTCAAGGAGGGCATCGGCGAGGCCTTTACCGGCACGTCCAACGTGCTTTTGGCCATGGACACCGACCTCGAAGCGCTCGGCACCAACGCCCATGAGCTGCCGATGGTCTATGCCGCACTCGCCAACAGTGAAGACGAGCTCAAGCAGTCGCCCTACAAGGTGCTGCGCGACTGGCAGCGCTATTATGGTGGCAACCTCTTGATCGTCTTGCCCGACGCCTTCGGCACCGCGGCCTTCCTGCGTGACGCACCCGACTGGGTCGCCGACTGGACCGGCTTCCGCCCCGACAGCGCGCCGCCGATCGAAGGCGGCGAGCGCATCATCGAGTGGTGGCGCAAGAAGGGCCAGGACCCAAGCTCGAAGCTCCTGATCTTCTCCGACGGGCTCGATGTCGACACCATCATCGAGACCTACCGGCATTTCGAGGGCAAGGTGCGCATGTCCTTCGGCTGGGGCACCAATTTGACCAACGACTTCGAGGGCTGCGCGCCTGTGGAAACCGATCGGCTCAACGCCATTTCCCTGGTCTGCAAGGTCACCGAGGCCAATGGCCGACCGGCGGTCAAACTGTCGGACAACCCGGCCAAGGCCACCGGCGACAGACAAGAAATCGCCCGTTACCTCCGCATCTTCGGCGAAAAGGACCGGGTGGAACAGTTGGTGAAGGTGTAGGGCGGGGCTAGGTGCGGTGCCGCAAAGGTCTGTTGGGACCATGCCTGACGCCACTCTTCCCGCACGGGCAAGTCACAACAGCACTGGTATAACCATCCGACGCATGGCGGCGACGTCGGCCGCAGCAAGCAGCATGACGGCATTGCAAACACTGCCTGCACTCGCCCACGCCTCCGACCGCGGCCATGTCCTGATGCTGCCGACCGGGCATTACATAGCCGGCGCAGCATTGGCCGTGGCGGCATCTTTTGTGGTATTGGCGCTGGTGCCACCGGATCGGCTCGTCGCCTTCTGGCGCAGGCGTTTGCCACTCGGCTCGATCCCCGATCTGCGGCTCCCCGCCAGCCTGCTGTCTTTCGCCATCTTCGCGGCACTGGTCGTTGCCGGGATCTTCGGTAGCCGCGATCCACTGTCCAACCCGCTACCTCTGACCATCTGGACACTGCTTTGGGTCGGCCTCACCCTCGCGCAGGGCTTGTTCGGCAATCTCTGGCGATGGCTCAACCCGTGGTATGGCCCCTACCGCCTCATCAGGCGCGCATCGGGTTTCGCTGCGAGAGACGACAGTCCGCTGCGTCTGCCCGTGTGGGTCGGCTATTGGCCAGCCTTCATCCTGTTCTTCGGCTTCGCCTGGTTCGAGTTGATCGATCCCGCGCCCGACGACCCAGCGCGGCTAGCAATTGCCGCCGGAACCTACTGGCTGTTTTCGCTCATCGCCATGCTGGCATTCGGCTTCGAACGCTGGAGCCGTCAGGGCGAGTTCATCTCCGCCTTCTTCGCCATGATTGGGCGCTTCGGCATCGTCGATGGCAAGAACGACGGCGCGCGGCTGCGCCTTGCTTTGTGCTGGCCCGGCGCCAAGCTTTACGAAGCCGAAACGCTGCCGCCATCGGGCGCATTGTTCCTGCTGCTGACGCTTGCCTCGGTCTCCTTCGACGGTTTTTCCAAGACCTTCTTCTGGCTTGGCCTCAACGGCATCAACCCGCTCGAGCTGCCCGGCCGCACCGCCCTTGTCGCCACCAACAGCTTCGGCCTCGTGGCAATGTTCACGCTGCTCGCGACGGTCGCTCTGCTGGCAGTCCTGATCGGCGAAAGGCTTGTGCGCAGCACCCTGCCCTTGCAACAGGCGGCGGGGCTGTTTGTCTGGTCGATCGTGCCGATCGCGCTCGCCTATCATTTCTCGCACTATCTGACATCGCTCCTGGTCAATGGCCAGTATGCGCTTGTCGCCTTGTCGGACCCGTTCGCCCGAGGCTGGAACCTGTTCGGCACGGCCCATATGCCGGTCGAGGCCGGCATCGTCATGGGCGCGCATTCCGCCTGGCTTGTCTGGAACCTGCAGGCGGCAGCCATCGTCGGTGGCCATGTGCTGGCGGTGCTGCTCGCACATGTGCTCGCCTGGCGGTTGCACCCCTCCGCCACTAGCGCCTCGCTAAGCCAGTTGCCGCTTACCGTGCTGATGATCGGCTACACCGTTTTCGGCCTGTGGCTGCTCTCGACAGCCACTGCGGGATAGTGCAAATGCAGCTGGCTTTGACCTTGCGGAAGCCACTATTGCCACCTCCCGGGATTGGTGATCTAGTTTGTATACATGCGATTTTTCGCCGGTTTCTTGGATTCCGRGCGGAAGAGGCGCCGATCCGCACCATGGTTGGTCAAAAGACACGGCAAGGGGATAGGGCATGACTGACAGCAATCGCTTTTTCGATCTCGGCAAAACCGGCCTCACCCGCCGCACGGCGCTCAAGGGCATTGCCGCGGGCGCCGGCCTGATGGCAGCACCCGGTTTCGTGCGCTATTCGCAGGCACAGTCGTCAGCGCCGATCAAGATCGGCTTCCAGGCCCACCGCACCGGCATTGGTGCTGCCTATGGCCGCTGGTATGAGAAGACCACCAACGCTGCGGTCAAGCTGATCAACGACGCCGGCGGCATCAATGGCCGCCCGATCGAGATCATCGTCGAGGATGACGGCACCGACCCCAAGCGCGGCGCTGAAGTGGTCGGAAAATTCGCCTCCCAGCACAAGACCGACATCGTTTTCGGCACACTTTTCAGCCATGTCGTCGTCGGCTCCGCGCCGACCGCCGGCGAGCTCAAGATCCCCTATTATGTGGTCAGCGAGGGCTACCACGTCGCCTCGGGCAAGCTGAACCGCTGGGTCTTCCAGCCCGGCATCACCGACGTGCGCGCCCAGGTCACTTCGGTTGCACCCTGGGTTGCTGCCAATCTCGGCAAGAAAGTGACGATGATCTATCCGGATTATGCCTTCGGATACGACCACCGCGACTATTTCGCGCCCGCCATCAAGGCGCAGGGCGGCGAGGTGGTGGCGCAAATCCCGATCCCGCCGACCGAAAGCTCTTTCACCAAATATTTGCCGCAGATCCCTGCCGACACCGAGGTGTTGTACCATGTCATGGTCGGCCCCGGCGTGCTTACCTTCGTCAAGGAACTCGGCGAATTCTACGGTTCGAACAAGCCGCAGCTGTTCGGCTTCATCGATTCGCTCGAGGCCGTCGACATCAACAGCCCCGGCCTCGAATTTCTCGACGGCAGCCATTTCTGGGAGGGCTCGCCGCGCTATGCCCAGGCCAATGACAGCGAAGCCCAAAAGGCCTATCGCAAGGCCGTCGGCATCGACGACAATGGCGCGTCGGTCAGCGACCCCAAGGACGTTTCGACCGCCGCCCACATGTTCGGCTGCTGGGAAACGCTCTATGTCATCAAAAAGGCGATGGAGGATTCGGGCTACAGGGGACCGGAGGATCGCGCCAAGCTGGTCGAGGCGACCGAGGCACTGACCGAATTCAAGGAAGGCCCCGAGCACCCGCAAGGCGACAAGATCTTCAACGGCAAGATCCACCAGGTCTTCGGCCACCAGAACATCTCCAAGGTCGAAAGCGGCAAGCTCAAGGTCGTCCACCGGACAGCGATCGAAGACGGCATGTACAAGCCCGAGGCGGACTACACGACACAGCCGCTGTGAATTGAAGATGCCATTGCTGGTGCCGCCCCTCATCCCCCTACCGGGACCTTCTCCCCGTAGAACGGGGAGAAGGAGGATGGCCGCAACGCCGACGCCCCCCTCGCCCCATTTACGTGGAGAGGGTGAGGGGCAGCGCCACCCCTGCCAGACGATCATCACCTGAATGTCCTTCTTCCCTCACCTCCTGCTTGCCACTCTCGAAGGCCTCGTCACCTCGGCCGTGCTGGCGCTGACAGCGCTCGGACTGTCGCTGGTGTTCGGCGTCATGCGCATCGTCAATGTCGCCCATGGCGAGTTCTTCATGCTGGGCGCGGTGCTTGCATGGGCGATCACCACCACAATGACCGGCCACCCGGCGCTCGGCTTCGCGGTCGCGCTGGTGGTGTCGCCGCTGATCGTCGGCGCCATCGCCTGGGTTGCCGAGCGGCTGGTGCTGCGCCGGCTCGAATACAATCCCGAAGCCACCATCGTTGCCACCATCGGCCTGCTCTACATCATCCAGCAACTGGCCCTCACCTTCTACGGGCCCGAGGCACGGCCGGTAGCGCCGCCCTTCAACTACCGCATCCAGCTGCCGTGGTTCGGCTATTCCGGCTACAAGCTGTCGATCATCGCCGCCTCCGCGATTTTGCTGCTCGCCACCTGGTTCGTGCTGACCCGCACCCGGATCGGGCTCATCATGCGGGCAACCCAATATGACCGCGAGACAGCACAAGCCTTCGGCATCCCGGTCGGGCGCGTCTATGGCGCGGTGTTCGCGCTTGGCGCCATGCTTGCGGCTGTTGCCGCCGTCCTGATCGTGCCGATCCAGCAGGCGCATTATCTGATGGGCCTCGACCCGCTGTTGTTGTCCTTCATCGTCGTCATCATCGGCGGGCTCGGCTCGCTGCGTGGGACGGTGGTGGCAGCCCTTCTGATCGGCGTTTCCGACGGCATCATTTCGGTGTTCTTTTCGCCGACATTGGCCAAGATCATTGCCACGCTCGTCGTTGCCCTGGTGCTGGTGTTCCGACCGCAAGGACTGTTTGGAACGGCACCGAAATGAACAGGGACGGGGCAACAGCCAAGGTCTACGGCTTGCATGTTGGCGTGGTGGCACTGCTGGTGGCGCTCAATTTCGTGCTTCCCGAATATCACCACGGCGTCCTTGCCCGCGTGCTGGTGCTCGCCGTCTTCGCCATGGGCTACAACATGCTGTTCGGCTATGTCGGGCTGCTCAGCCTCGGCCACGCCATGTTCTTTTCGGCCGGGCTCTATGGTGCCGGGCTGCCGCTCTACCATCTCGGCTGGGGCGTGCCGGCAGCCTTTGGCGCGGGCATTGCGGCGGGTCTTGTCGTGTCGCTGGTCGTCGGTCTCTTGGCGCTCAGAACAACCGGCGTCGCCTTCATGATCGTAACCATGATGTTCGCGCAGGTGTTTTATCTGACCACGCTCTATTTTGGCGAATGGACGCGCGGCGACGAAGGACTGGTGCTGCAACAGCAGACTCGACAGATCACGCTTGGCGCGCAAACGCTCGACCTGACCAACCCAACGACGCGCTACCTGATGGCAGTCACGCTGTTCGCGGCGGCGCTGTTTGCCACCGTCGCCATCGTCCGCTCACGCCACGGCCGGGTGCTCGTTGCCATCCGCGAGAACGAGGAACGGACAAGGATGCTCGGCTACGACACCTTCGCCAACAAATTGGCGGCGGTGGTCACTTCAGGAATGATCTGTGCCGCCGCGGGTGCCGCCTATGCTCTGCTGTTCGGCTATGTCGGCTCAACCTTCGCCTCGGTGCAGTATTCGATCCTGCCGCTGCTGTGGGTGCTGCTCGGCGGTGCCGCGACCACGCTCGGGCCGCTGATCGGCACGCTGTTCATGTATTATGTCATCGACATCGCCAGCAGCTATACCTCCGCCTACATGCTTGTCGTCGGCGCAATGCTGATCCTGCTCGTGCTCTATTTCCGCAAAGGCGTTCTCGGCACGGTGCGGGAGCGCTGGGTCAGGTGGCTGCCATGACGCCGCTTTTGACCACCAAGGGACTGTCGCGCCACTTCGGCGGCCTGCGCGCTGTTGACGATGTCGACTTTTCGCTCGATCCGGGCGAGATCCGCGCGGTCATCGGCCCCAATGGTGCCGGCAAGACGACATTCGTCAGTCTGGTCTGCGGCCGCTATGCACCGGACGCTGGAACCATCACCTTCGACGGCGAGGACATCACCAAAATGCCGGCGCATCTGAGGGTGCGGCGAGGCATCGCCTACACGTTTCAGATCACCAGCGTATTCGCCAATCTCTCCGCCTACGACAATGTCGCCCTGCCGGTGCAGCGGACCCTGACCGACGGGCGTTCGCGCGGCGCGGTGCATCATGGTGCGATGGAGGCGCTCGAGCGCGTCGGACTTGCCAGCCGGGCACATGAGCAGGCCGGCACGCTTGCCTACGGCCACCAGCGGCTTTTGGAAGTGGCGATGGGGCTGGCACTCAAGCCACGGCTGCTGATCCTCGACGAACCGACGCAAGGTCTGTCGGACGGCGAGATCGATAACTTCATTGCCCTTGTGCGCGAGATCGCCAAGGACGCGACGGTGCTTCTGATCGAGCACAACATGCAAGTTGTGATGGAACTCGCAAAACGCATCACCGTGTTCAATTCAGGCAGGATACTGGCCGAAGGCGCGCCCGCCGAAATTCGCGCCAACACCGCCGTGCAGGACGCCTATCTAGGCACCGCGCCTGGGGGTGAGGCATGAGCGCTGCACTGAAGATATCAGGGCTCGACTGCTTCTATGGCGAGGTGCAGGTGCTGCATCGCCTCGACCTCGAACTGAACAAGGGCGAGGTGCTGTGCCTGCTTGGCCGCAACGGTGCCGGCAAGACAACGACGCTGAAGGCGATCATGGGGCTGGTGCCGGCCCGCGCCGGTTCGATAAGGCTCGGCGAGCGTGACTTGACCGAGTTGCCCGCCCATGACGTGCCGAAAGCCGGCGTCGCCTATGTACCGCAAGGACGGCGACTGTTCGCCGAACTGACGGTCGCCGAAAACATCGAGATCGGCCTGATGGCCCGAAACAAGGGCAATTCGGTGCGCGAGGGCGTGCTCGAGTTGTTTCCGCTGCTGCGCGACCGGCTGAAGCAGCGTTCGGGCACTCTCTCGGGTGGCGAGCAGCAGATGCTGGCGATGGCACGCGCGCTGTGCCTCGAACCCGAGGTGCTGCTGCTCGACGAACCGACCGAAGGCCTGATGCCGTCGATGATCGCCAAGATCCGCGAGACGGTGGTCGGGCTGCGAGGGCGCGGCGTGTCGACCATCCTTGTCGAACAGCGCGTCGAGGCGGTTTTGTCCATCGCCGACCGCGTCGCCTTCATCGAAAACGGCCGCAACCGCGAGACAGTCGATGTCGCGCGGCTGCGGGATGACCCGACGCTGGTGCGCCGTTATGTCGGCGTCGGCTAGCCGAAGAAAACAAACCCAGCGATGAGGAAGGTCGGGATCAGCACCGCGCCTGACCACAGCATGTAGCCGAAGAAGCCCGGCATGTTGACGCCGCGCTCGCGTGCGATGGCGTAGACCATGAAATTCGGCGCGTTGCCGATATAGGTGTTGGCGCCCATGAACACCGCGCCCGCCGAGATCGCCGCCAGTGTGCTGGCGAGTTGGGTCATCAAGACCTTGGGGTCGCCTCCGGCCAGTTCGAAAAACACCAGATAGGTCGGGGCATTGTCGAGGAAGGACGAAAGCAGTCCGGTCAGCCAGAAATAGGCGAGATCGTTGGGCGCACCCGAAGGAGTTGTGACCAGCGACACCAGCGGCGCCAGGGCGCCGTCGAGCCCGGCACGCAGGATGGCGATCACCGGTACGATGCAGATGAAAATCGCGGCAAACAGCTTTGCCACTTCGAGGATCGGCCCCCAGGAAAAACCGTTGGCTGAGCGATATTCCTTGCGGGTGACGGCCAGCGAGACGAAGGCCAGCACCAGGATGATGGCGTCCCGCACGAGGTTCTGCAATTCGACCGAAACACCCTGGATGGTGAAGGTGATCCCGGGCTTCCACGACGCAGACAACAGGATGGCGGCGATGACGCCTGCCAGCAGCGCGATGTTGGCTACGCCGCGGATACGGACCTTCGAATGCGGCGTCGGATCCTTGATCTTGGGCTGGCCTTGCTCGCGGCTGTGGAAATACCAATCAACTGCCAGGAAAGCGGCAAGCACGATGCCGCCGACAAGCAGCGTCTCTCGCCAGAGATGGGCCGTGGTCCAGAAGAAATCGACGCCGCGCAGGAAGCCGACGAACAGCGGCGGGTCTCCGAGCGGGGTCAGCGAGCCGCCGATGTTGGACACCAGAAAAATGAAGAAGACGACGACGTGGGCGTTGAAGCGCCGGTTGTCGTTGGCCCGGATGACGGGACGGATCATGATCATCGAGGCACCAGTGGTGCCGACAACCGAGGCCAGGAGCGCGCCGATCAGCAGCAGTCCGGCATTGACCAAAGGCGTGCCCTGGATATTGCCGGCGACCAGAACGCCGCCCGATATGGTGAACAGCCCGAACAGCAGGATGATGAAGGACATGTATTCAAGCAGGAGCGTATGAAGCACCGCCTCTGCCGAGACATCCAAGCCGAAAAACAGCGCCATCGGCACGATAACGAGTGCTGCCCAAACAGCTGAGATCTTGCCGTAGTGATGCTCCCAGACATGCGGATAAAGCAGCGGACCGGTGGCGATGGACAGCAGCAAGCCGGCAAAGGGCAGCGCCCACCACAATGACATGGCTGCCCCTGGCAACCCCTCTTCGGCGGCAAAGGCCGAACCAACACTCAACAACACACCCGCCAGCGCCACAGGCACTGCCGCAAAACGCGAGAAATTCATCCGGTCCCCTCAACACCGGCCTTGGGCCAGTCAATTCAAACTGCTGCTCGCCGTTTAGACGAGCGTCACGCCTGCGTCGCGCATCTTGCCGATCATCGTTTCGAGCGAACCGCCGAGATCGATGGCGCGGC
This sequence comes from Aminobacter sp. P4_D5, assembly GCF_056401815.1. Lineage (NCBI taxonomy): Bacteria > Pseudomonadati > Pseudomonadota > Alphaproteobacteria > Hyphomicrobiales > Phyllobacteriaceae > Aminobacter > Aminobacter sp. P4_D5. The sequence goes on from NZ_JBFUIP010000109.1 coordinate 10,508, forward strand.
AGCCGTCGAGCCGCACCGTGGTGGCAAAGCCATGTTTGACCGCATCGATCGCGGAATAGGCAACACAGAAATCGGTGGCCAGCCCAACCAGCGTGATTTCGCCGATGCCACGCTCGCGCAGATAGCCAGCGAGGCCGGTCGGCGTCAGATAGTCGTTCTCGAAGAAAGCCGAATAGCTGTCGATGCCGAGGCGAAAACCCTTGCGCACCACAAGCTCGGCCTTGGCCCAGGCGAGGCCGGAATGGAAGTCGGAACCGCGGCTACCCTGGATGCAGTGGTCGGGCCACAGCGTCTGGGTACCGTAAGGCATGTCGATGCTTTCGAACGGCTGTTTGCCCTGATGGCTGGAGGCGAAACTCGAATGGCCGGCCGGGTGCCAGTCCTGGGTCAGCAGGACGTGCTCGGTGTTGCGGATGAGGTCGTTGACCAGCGGAATGATCTCGTCGCCGCCTGACACGGCAAGCGCGCCGCCGGGGCAAAAGTCGTTCTGCAGATCGATGACGATGAGCGCGTCGGTGGCCATGGAGCCTCCATCAGGCTGGTTTTTCGGGCCGCCGAAACTGGGTCAGATGGAAGCGCGCGTCAACCTGCAACTTGGACAGGGTGGCTGCCCGCAACATGCAATCCGGGCTTTGACAAAAGGCCGCAGCGAGCTATCATTTGCATGCGAATGATTTTGTCCGGCGGCCAGCCGGGAGGCATTGCGTGATCCGTTACGCGAAACCCAAAACACTCGACGAAGCGCTCGCGCTGCTCAGCGAAGGGTCCTGGCGAATTCTGGCCGGCGCCACCGATTTTTACCCCGCCCTCGGAAACCGCCCGCTTTTCGAAGACGTGCTCGACATCAATGGCCTGGCCGAACTGCGCGGCATCGCCGAAAGCGAAAGCCATTTCAGCATCGGCGCACGCACAAGCTGGACCGAGGTCCTGAAGGCACAGCTTCCGCCGGCCTTCGACGCGTTGAAACAGGCGGCGCGCGAAATCGGCTCGATCCAGATCCAGAATGTGGCGTCCGTGGCCGGCAACATCTGCAACGCTTCGCCTGCGGCGGACGGTGTGCCACCTCTGCTCATCCTCGACGCCGAGGTGGAACTGAGGGCGCGGCACGAAATTCGGCTGCTACCGCTTGGCGAATTCATCACCGGCAACCGCAAGACGAGGCTGCGCCAGGACGAGATGGTGACGGCGCTGCGCATCCCCAAGGCTTCGGCTGCGGGGCATTCGGCCTTCGTCAAACTCGGCGCGCGGCGCTATCTCGTCATTTCGATCGCGATGACAGCAGCGCGGATCGCGCTCGACACCGATGGGCGGATTACCATGGCCGCAGTTGCAGTGGGTTCGTGCTCGGCGGTGGCGCAGCGGCTTCATGAGCTGGAGGCAGCACTTGCCGGTCATCAGGCGGATGAAATAGCCGGGATCGTCAACGACGCTGAACTGACGGAGCTGTCACCTATCGACGACGTCCGCGGCAGTGCCGAGTATCGGCGCGTGGCAGCGCGCGAGATCGTTACGCGCGCGCTGCTGCAGGCGGCCTACGGCTCTCAGAAACGGGTGGCCGCATGAAAACCGACCGCGCGCCGATCAGCTTCACTGTCAACGGCGCGCCGGTTTCGGTTTCGGCGGCACCGATGCGGCGGCTGTCGTCCATCCTGCGCGACGACCTGAAGCTGACCGGCACCAAGGTGGGTTGCGATGCCGGCGACTGCGGTGCCTGCACAGTGTTGCTCGACGGCGAGCCGGTCTGCGCCTGCCTGTTGCCGGTCGCCTCGGTGGAAGGCGCTTCGGTCCGCACCGTGGAGGGGCTCAGCCACGGCGGCCTGTCCGCTCTGCAGGCATCGTTCCTGGCGCATGGCGCGGCCCAATGCGGCATCTGCACGCCAGGCCTGCTGGTGACCGCGACCGCGCTTCTGGAACGCAATGCACGGCCAAGCGAGGCCGAGGTGCAGGACGCGCTCGGCGGGATTTTGTGCCGCTGCACGGGCTACCGCAAGATTGTTCAGGCGGTGATGGGGGCGCATGAGCACGTCACGCCCCTCGATTTCCGCCTTCCACCCGCAGGCCGGGCCGTTGGCGCTTCTCCTGTCAGGCTCGACGGCGTGCCGAAGGTGACGGGCACGGAAAAATTCGGCGGCGATGCATTTCCCGCTGATGCGCTTGTGGTGTTGGTCGTCCGCTCGCCGCATCACCACGCGGCATTCTCGTTCGGCGATCTCGACGCCTATGTCACCGACAATGCCGGGGTCGTTGCAGTTTTCACCGCCACGGATATCCCGGGCATCAACAGTTTCGGCGTGATCCCGCCCTTCGCCGACCAGCCGGCGCTGGCCGAGGGCGAGGCGCGGTTCCGTGGCGAGGCGGTGGCGCTGGTCGCCTGCGAGAATTGGGCCGCTCGCGAGCTTGATCTCGCAAAATTCCCGGTGCGATGGAGCGAGCTACCGGCCTTGATGGAGCCTGCCGAGGCGGTGGCAGCGGGCGCGAACCTGGTCCATGCCGCCCGCCCAGGCAACGTTCTGGTGCGTGGATTGGTCGAGCGCGGCGAGCCTGAGGCGGCGCTGGAAAATGCCGCCTGCGTCGTCTCCGGCAGCATCGAGACATCTTATGTCGAACACGCCTATATCGAACCTGAAGCCGGCCATGCCTTTGTCGATGGCGACACGCTGACCGTTATTGCATGCACACAAGCACCACATCTCGACCGCGACGACACGGCACGAATATTGGGTCTGGCACCGGACAAGGTGCGCATCGTGCCGACGGCAACCGGCGGCGGCTTCGGGTCGAAGATCGATCTGTCGCTGCAGCCACTGATCGGGCTCGTCGCGCTGAAAACCGGCCGGCCGGCCGCACTCGCCTATAGCCGCAATGAATCGATGGCATCGACCACCAAGCGCCATCCGGCATCGATGCAGGCGACCATCGGGGCCGACGCCGACGGCACCATCCGCGGCATGGTTTTTTCAGGAGAGTTCAACACCGGCGCCTATGCCAGTTTCGGGCCGACCGTCGCCAACCGCGTGCCGGTCCATGCGTCAGGGCCCTACGTCACGCCGAACTACAGGGCCACCGCCCGCGCCGTCCACACCAACGGGCCGGTGTCGGGAGCCTTCCGCGGTTTTGGGGTACCGCAAGCGACGCTGATGCAAGAGACGCTGTATGACGAACTGGCCAACAAGCTCGGCATAGACCGGCTGCAGCTTCGTCTGAAGAACGCACTTCGGAACGGCTCCGAAACGGTGACGGGGCACATACTTGAAGCCGGCGTTGGCATTGGCGAATGCCTTGGAGTATTGACCTCGCATTGGGCGCGCGCGCTGGCCGACGCGGACAAATTCAACGCAGCCAATCCAGGCAAAAAGCGCGGCGTCGGCATCGCCTCGTGCTGGTATGGCTGCGGTAACACCTCCTTGCCCAATCCCTCGATGATCAAGCTCGGCATCGCGCCCGACGGCAAGGTTTTGCTGCATCAGGGCGCCGTCGACATCGGCCAGGGCTCGAACACTGTCATCGCCCAGATCGCTGCCGACGCGCTTGGCCTGCCGCTGTCGGATTTCGTGCTGCGCAGTGCCGATACGGCGATCACGCCCGATGCCGGCAAGACCTCGGCCTCGCGCCAGACCTATGTGTCAGGCAAGGCTGCCGAGAAGGCAGCCCGGGCATTGCGCGAAAAGATTCTGCGCTTCGCCAATGTCTCGCCCGAGGCATCGCTGCAGCTGGAAAACGGTCTGCTGCTGGTGCATGAGGGTGGCGAGCGCCGCCGCATCGATCTCGCGCTGCTTGAGCCCGACACAGACGGCCTCGTTTTCACGGCGGAGGAAAGCTACGACCCTCCGACGGAGCCGCTCGACGCCAAGGGCCAAGGCAAGCCCTATGCGGTCTATGGTTATGGCGCCCAGATCGCCGAGCTTGAGGTCGACCTCGCTCTTGGCACAGTGAAATTGGTCAAGATCACAGCAGCACATGACGTCGGCAAGGCGATCAATCCGCTGCTAGCCGAAGGCCAGATCGAAGGCGGCATCGCCCAGGGCATCGGCATGGCGCTSATGGAGGAATACATCCCCGGCAGGACGGAGAACCTGCACGACTATCTGATCCCGACCATCGGCGACGTGCCGCCGATCGAGACCATCCTCGTGGAAGTTCCGGACCCGGAAGGACCCTTTGGCGCCAAGGGTTTGGGCGAGCATGTGCTGATCCCGACGGCACCCGCCATCCTCAACGCCATCCGCCATGCAACAGGGATTCTGGTGACCAAGGTGCCGGCCACGCCCTCACGCATCCTGGCGGCAATCCGCGAGGCACAAGTGCTGCCATGAACGAGTTGTCCGAACGTTTCGAAACCCACGAAACCGGCGACAAGCAGGCAGGCGAAAAGCTGCGCTGCGATGCCTGCCCGGTCATGTGCTACATCGCCGAAGGGCGCACCGGCGCCTGCGACCGCTACGGCAATTACGGCGGCAGGATCGTGCGCTGCGACCCGGTGCGCGTGCTCGACTACGCGGTCGAAAGCGCCAATGCCGTGGTGCCGTTTGAAGGCGCGGCTTGGGACGGCGAGCTGGTCAACACCGGCCAGCGCTTCGTCACCGCCATCGGTGCTGGCACCACCTATCCCGACTACAAGCCGGCCCCCTTCATCGTCAGCCAGGAGGTGGAGGGCGTCGACCTCGTCACCGTGGTGACGGAGGGCATCTTTTCTTATTGCGGCGTCAAGGTGAAGATCGACACCGACCGGCATCTCGGCCCAGAAACGGCAACGGTGCGCGCTGGGGGCGAGGCGGTCGGCCATGTGACGACGGGCGAATATGGCTCGCAGATGCTGTCGCTGGGCGGGGTGCACCACCTGACTGGCGGGTCGAAGGCGGAAGGCCGAATGACCTGCGACACGCTGCTGAACCTGTGCAACCGCAAGCCGGTGGAGCTGACCATCGACGGCGGCGCCGTTGTCATCGTCGAGGCAGGCTACCCACCCGTCATCGACGGCACTGTCGAACAACGCATGCGTGTCGGCTGCGGTTCGGCGACCATCGGCATGTTCGCGCGGCAATGGCGCGGGCTCGTCGACGAAGTGGTCGTGGTGGACGATCATATCACCGGCGTCGTTTCCGAGCATCAGGCCGGTAAAGTGCTGGGTTGGGAAGACACAGGGATAAAAATCCTTGGCCGGCGCTCGACGCCCGGCCGCTACTTCAAGGTTTCGGAGCCAGGGCTGGGATGGGGCGGCACGAGCATCTCCGACCCGCTCGACATCCTCGGCGAGTGGAACGCCAGGAAAGGCGCGAGGCCCGGTCTCAGCCTGCTCATGGTTTCAACCACCGGCGAACAGTTCGCCTATTACGAACTCGGCGACGACCTCAGGCCGGTCGAGAAGGCATTTCCCGACCGGCTCAGGAAGTCGGTTGGGCTGATCGAGGATAATTGTGAGCCGGCTTTGTGTACGGTGTTGTTTGTTGGCGGCGCCGGCGGCAGCTTGCGTGCCGGCGTGACCGAAAACCCGGTCAATCTCACGCGTTCCGTGCAGGGCCTGAAGACCTATGTCACGGTCGGTGGTGCGCCTGTCTATGTCTGGCCGGGCGGCGGSATCACGSTGATGGYCKACGTGACCCGCGTGCCCGACAACGCCTTCGGCTATGTGCCGACGCCTGCGCTTGTTGCGCCGATCGAGTTCACCTTGCGCCGCGACGACTATCTGGCGCTCGGCGGCTACGGGGCCGAGATCAGGAGCGTTGACGACGTGCTCAGGCGCGGCGGCGAGTATTTCAACGAGCGGGCGACTGGACCGGCCCGGGCAGGCAATCCCTGGCCGCCGCTCGCGCAATTGCGCCGGACCGGCGGTTTGCCATGAATGGCCCGGACATCAACTGGCTTCCGGACGGGCACCGCCTGCATTTCAACCATGGGCCGATCGACCTGATCGTCGAGGCTTTCGGCGACAAGGATGAAGTGCGCGCCGCCTACCGGCAGGCCGCCGAACGTTTCCAGACCGTTCTTGGCGAACTCGTCGGCGAACTCACCGAACTTCGCCGGCCTGCTTCCAGCAAAGCGCGGCGGTTTGCAGGTCCGACTGCGCAGCGCATGGAGGCTGCTGTCACACCGCTCGCGCAAGATTTCATCACCCCGATGGCCGCAGTCGCCGGCGCGGTCGCGGATGAGATCATGGTCGCCATGGTTTCGGGGCGCTCGCTCGACCGTGCCTACATCAACAATGGCGGCGATATCGCCCTGCATATCGCGCCTGGCGAGCGAATTTCAGTGGCGATTGCTGGCACCGGGCAAGGCTTCGTCGACCGGCTGACCATCCACTACGAAGATCCGGTGCGCGGCATCGCCACCAGCGGCTGGCGCGGCCGCAGTTTTTCGCTCGGCATCGCTGATGCGGTGACCGTTCTGGCGGCGAATGGGGCAGCGGCGGACGCGGCAGCGACGCTCATCGCCAACGCGGTCGATTTGCCGGGGCACCAGGCAATCCAGCGCAAACCGGCGTGGGAACTGGCCCCAGACAGCGACCTCGGCGACAGGCTGGTCACAACAGGTGTCGGCGCGCTGTCCCCTAGAGATATCGATGCGGCGCTCGATGCCGGGCTCAGGGTCGCCGACACGTTCCGCCGGCAAGGGTTGATCCAGAGTGCCGCGCTGTTCCTTGCAGGTGAACACCGCGTCAGCGGCAAGTCGTTCGCGGCCATACCGGATATTTCGATGAGGGGGATGCCGATCCATGCCTGAATTTCCGATCCGCAAGATCACCGTGACGGTCGAAGAGATTTTCCATGATGGCGGCCCGGCAAAGGACGTGCCCCGGCGGCGCGCGGCGGCACTCGCGGTGGTGAAAAATCCGTTCGCAGGCCGCTATGTCGAAGAGCTGCAAAACGCGATGGAGGATTTGAAGCCGCTCGGGCTGATGCTGTCCGACCGGCTGATCAAAGCACTCGGCGGCGACCCGAAAGTCATCGACGGCTACGGCAAGGGCGCCATCGTGGGCTCCGCCGGCGAGCTCGAACATGGCGCTCTGTGGCATGTGCCCGGCGGCTACGCGATGCGCGAACGGCTCGGCGAAGCCAAGGCGATCGTGCCCTCGGCCAAGAAGGTGGGAGGTTTAGGTGCCCGGCTCGACGTGCCCATCGGCCACATCAACGCCGCCTATGTGCGCAGCCATTTCGACGCCATGGAAGTTGGATCGCCCGACGGGCCAAGGCCCGACGAAATCGTCTTCGCCTTGGTGATGACCTGCGGACCCCGCATCCACGATCGCATGGGCGGTTTGAGCGCCGCCGACATCAAGGCCTGGGATGGCCTGCGATGAAGCAGGACGCAGCCTACCATCTGCAGGAGCAGATAGGCTTCATCTTGCGCAAGGCGCATCAGCGTCATGTCGCGATCTTCGCCACCCATATCGGTGACCTGACCCCGCCGCAATTCGCGGCACTGGCCAAGCTGCATGATGTCGGCGAGACCTCGCAGAACCAGCTTGGCACGCTGATCGCCATGGATGGGGCGACCGTCAAGGGTGTGATCGACCGTCTGCACGCACGCGGCCTTGTGCAACTGGCCAAGCATGAGGCCGACAAGCGGCGCTTGATGGTCCGCCTGACCGACGAGGGCCGGCGCTTGGTGGAAGAGCTTGTGCCCCTGGCACAGACGATCACAGAGGAAACGCTGTCTCCCCTGTCGRCCAAGGACGCGGCGATGTTGCTGGAGCTGCTTTCGAAGATAAGCTGAGGCAGTAGGTCAATCTACTGCCCTACTGCCCTATTCCCTTACTGCCCCAATCTCAGCCGACGAAAGCGCGCTCGACGACGAAGGTGCCCGGCTCGTTGAGCGAGCCTTCGACGAAGCCGAGGCTTTCGGCCAGTTCCTTGACGTCCTTGAGCATGTGCATCGAGCCGCAGATCATGATGCGGTCGGTGGCCGGGTCGAGCTTTTCAATGCCGAGATCGGAATAGAACTTGCCCGACGAGATGAGTGCTGTGATGCGGCCCATGCGCTCGGAGGTTTCGCGCGTCGTCGAGTTGTAGAGCGTGACGCGACCATGGGTCAGCTCGCCGATCAGTGGATCGTTTTCGAGATTGGCGACCAGCTCCTGGCCATAGGCCAGCTCGGCGACATCGCGGCAGGTGTGGGTGAGCACGACATGCTCGTAGCGCTCATAGGTGTCTGGGTCGCGCAACAGGCTGGCGAAGGGCGCGATGCCGGTGCCGGTCGAGATCATGAACAGGCGCTTGCCCGGGG
>NZ_JBFUIP010000110.1:0-18608 GCF_056401815.1 Aminobacter sp. P4_D5
TCTCTCGGGCGGGCAGCAGCAGCGCGCCGCGATCGCGCGCGCGCTCGCCGTCCAGCCGCGCGTCATGCTGTTCGACGAGCCGACCTCGGCCCTCGATCCCGAACTTGTCGGCGAGGTGCTCAAGGTGATCGGCGACCTCGCCCGCGAGGGCCGCACCATGGTGCTGGTGACGCATGAGATGAAGTTCGCCCGCGAGGTGGCAACGCATGTGATCTATCTCTGGAACGGTGTGGTCGAGGAAGAAGGCCCGCCCGATCAGATTTTCGGTGCCCCGAAATCGGAGCGCCTCAAGCAATTCATCCGCAGCATCGGATAGCGCGGACGAAATCAGGGGAACATCCGAAAACAACGATAAACGGGAGTAACAGCATGAAAGCACTGCTTGCAACAGCGGCCCTGGCCTTGGCCCTCGGCTTGAGCGCGGGGAGCGCCAGCGCCGAGGCGATCAAGGTCGGCATGGCACCAGAGCCCTATCCGCCTTTCGAGTCGCCCGATGCCTCCGGCAAATGGGGCGGATGGGAGATCGACATCATCGAAGCGCTCTGCGCCGAGGCCAAGCTCGAGTGCACCGTCACCATGACCGCCTGGGACGGGCTCATTCCGGCGCTCAATTCCAAGAAGATCGACGCCATCATCAACTCGATGTCGATCACCGACGAGCGCAAGAAGTCGATCGACTTCTCCGACAAGTACTACAACACGCCCACCGGCATCATCGGCGCCAAGGACGTCAAATTCGATGCCACGCCCGAGGGGCTGAAAGGCAAGATCATCGGCGTGCAGGTGTCGACCGTGCACGAGGCCTACGCCAAGAAGCACTTCGGCGAAGGTGCCGCCGAGATCAAGATCTATCAGACTCAGGATGAGGCCCAGGCGGACCTCGCGGCCGGCCGCATCGACGCGGTGCAGGCGGATTCGCTGTCGCTTACGACCTACCTTGCGACCGATGCGGGCAAGGCTTGCTGCGACATGAAGGGCGACGTCGCCGAAGACCTCGAAGTGCTCGGACCGGGCGTCGGCGTGGGCCTGCGCAAGGGCGACGAGGCGCTGAAGGAAAAGTTCAACGCCGCCATCAAGGCCATCCGCGACAACGGCAAATATGCCGAGATCACCAAGAAGTATTTCGACTTCGACATCTACGGCAAGTGACGCCCACTGACGCCAGATAGCCCCTCGCCCCGAAACCCGGGGCGAGGTTTTTGGCATCGCCGCTCATCTTTTTCTTGAGGCGCCATCAAGGAGCAGGCCGATAGAGAATCTCCTGACCCCGCTGCTGCAATCGGGCACGATCGAGCTGCTATCGATCTCGCCGCCAGGCTGGGGCGCCAACCTTTTGCGTGGGCTCGCCAATTCCGTCCAGATCGCGGTCGGCGCCTTCGGTCTTGGTCTGGCGATCGGCATATCCGGTGCCTGGGGCAAGCTTTACGGCAGCCCGATGGTGCGCGACTTGATGGAGATCTACACTACCGTCGTGCGTGCCGTGCCCGAGTTGGTGCTGATCCTTTTGCTCTATTATGCCGGCACCGACCTCATCAACCGCGCGCTCGACAGCTTCGGCTACGCGCCGATCGACATATCAGGCCTTGTCGCCGGCATCTGCGTGCTCGGCATCGTCCAGGGCGCTTACGCCACCGAAGTGATCCGTGGCGCCATCCTCGCCATCCCGCAAGGCCAGATCGAGGCTGCCCGCGCCTATGGCATGGCGCCCGGCAAGATGCTGCGCCGCATCACCTTGCCGGCGATGCTGCCTTTCGCCATTCCCGGCCTCGCCAATCTCTGGCTGATCGCCACCAAGGACACCGCCCTTCTGGCCGTTGTCGGCTTCAACGAACTGACCCAGGAAACCCGCCAGGCGGGCGCGACGACCAAGGCCTACTTCACCTTCTTCGTCGCCGCCGGCGTGCTGTACCTGCTGCTGACCCTGTTCTCCAACGTCATCATCGGCCGTATCGAACGCTGGGCCCGTCGCGGCATGCCGCCGGTGACGGAGACCGGCCAGTGAGTGCCGCCGTTCCCGCCCAGGCAACACCCGCCGTGCGCTCGGAGTGGCTGCAGCCACACCGCATCGTGCTGATCGTCATCGCCGCCGCCCTCTTGTTCTCGGCCATATTCTTCATGCGCTGGGACTGGCTGCCCAATTATTACGACCTGGCGCTGCTCGGCATCTGGCGCACCATCTGGATCCTGGCCGTCACCTGCACGCTCGGCTTCATGCTCGCCATCCCGCTCGGGCTCGCCCAGGCCGCCGGCCCGTTCTGGCTCGCCTGGCCGGCCAAGGCCTTCTGCACCGTCATCCGCGGCACCCCGCTGCTGCTCCAGCTCTGGCTGCTCTACTACGGGCTCGGGTCGCTGTTTCCGCAATTTCCCTGGATCAGGCAGTCCGAACTCTGGCCGATCCTGAGGCAAGCCTGGCCCTACGCGGTGGTGGCGCTGACCTTGTCCTACGCTGCCTATGAGGGCGAGGTGATGCGCGGTGCGTTTGCCGGTGTGCCGAGGGGCCAATTGGAGGCCGCGCGCGCGTTTGGCATGAGCCCGTGGAAGCGGTTCCGCCGGATCTGGCTGCCACAGGCGGTCAGCCGCGCGCTGCCGACATTGGCCGGCGAAACCGTGCTTCAGCTCAAGGCAACGCCGCTCGTCGCCACTATCACCGTCATCGACATCTATGCTGTCGCTTCGCGCGTCCGCCAGGACACCTTCATCGTCTACGAACCGCTCTTGCTGCTCGCTCTTATCTATCTGATCATCACCGGCATTCTCGTCTTCGCCTTCCGCAAGCTGGAGGCGCGGATTCCGGCCAGACTGGGATAACGCCCATGCCGCATACCAAGACCGTCACACTCAACCTCGACGAGGCACGTTCACTGTGCATCTCGGCAGCCATGGGTGCTGGCGCCAGCGAAGAGACCGCGCGCTCCATCGCCCTTGCCGCCGTCGCCGCTGAAGCCGACGGCCAGCCAAGCGTCGGCCTTTCTCATTACATCGACTATCTCGAAGCGCTTGAAGCCGGCCGTATGGACGGCAAGGCAGAGCCAGTCATCCACCGGCCAGCGCTGGCGATCTACCTGTCCGATGGCCAGGGCGGGGCCGCACATACCGGTTTCGACCGCAGCTTCAACGACATCGCCAAGGCGGCAAGGCTGTTCGGCGTCACCATCTTCTCGCAAAAGAATGCCTATACCTGCGGCGCGCTCGGCTATTTCACCGGCCGCCTCGCCGAGGCAGGGCTGGTGGCGCTGGCCGCCACCAACGGCCCGGCATTGGTTGCCGGCTCCGGATCGACCAAGCCGGTCTTTTGCACCAATCCGATATCGCTGGCGGCACCTGTCGTCGATGGACCGCCACTGATCATCGACCAATCGTCAAGCGCGACCGCCTTCGTGAATGTCCGCGAGGCAGCGCATGCCGGCGAAGCGATCCCCGAGGGCTGGGCGCTCGATGCCAGGGGGAAGCCGACAACCGACGCCAAAAAGGCGATGAAGGGCGTGCTGCTGGCCTTTGGCGGCGCGCGCGGCGCCAATATCGCCTTGATGGTCGAGGTGCTTGCCGCCGGTGTGTCAGGCGCCAACTGGTCGCTCGACGCTCCGTCGATCACAGAGGGCCATCAGTCGCCGGGCACTGGGCTGTTTGTGGCGGCGCTCGACCCAAAGCTGTTCGATCCCGGCTTCGATATCCGCATGCGCGTCCAGATCGACAGGCTGTCGGGCCGCTACGGCGTCCACATCCCAGGCCTGGCAAAAGCCGCGGCTCGCGCCCGATCGGAAGCCGAAGGCATCACCGTGCCAGTGGCGGTGCATGCGCGCATTACCGAGTTCGCAGCACGGCACGCCGAATGAACGAAAGCCCCGCGCCTGGCGGGGCTTTGCGCGGCCATGCAGGCCGAATTGTCATAAGGCTGTTCAGTGGCGCGACAGCCAGGTGTCGATATCTTTCTCAGCCTCTTCCTGAGCCTTGCCATAACGCGCCTGAAGACGGCCCGCCAGTTCCTTGCGCTTGCCCTTGATGACGTCGAGGTCGTCGTCCGTGAGCTTGCCCCATTGGCTCTGAACCTTGCCCTTGAACTGCTCCCAATTGCCTTCGATCTGATTCCAATTCATTTGCTTTTCTCCTTACGGGATAGGCACGACAGGTCCGCCGCACTGAGGAGTGAACGCCTCGGGCGCTGCCAGGTTCCGACATTTTTAAAAGTTGATTTTGTCAATCATCTTTATATCAAACCTTGTTGACTTGACCGTGACGCAACCTTTGCGGCGTTGGTGCATTGCAACATTTCAATCATGCATAGCCCGCAAACGGAGACATGTCCTTGACCCTGACGACCGAAAATTCCGGCCGCCGACTTTTCATTCCCGCGCTTCGCGGCCTTTATTCGAACCTGCATGATTCCGCCGAAACGATCCTGCGCGTCGTTGCCGGCGCTGCCCTTGTCACCCACGGCCTCGGCAAGATCTCCGACCCGTTCGGTGCTGCCGGAATGGTCGAGGGCCTTGGCTTCTACCCGGGCGCCTTCTGGTCGCTGCTGTTGTCCTGCACCGAGTTTTTCGGCGGCATCCTGATCGTCATCGGCCTGTTCACGCGCCCGGCCGCCTTTGCCGCCATGTTCGTTCTGCTGGTCACCGTCTGGTTCCACTGGATCACCATGAGCCAGGGCTACCAGGGCGCTGAGAAGTCGATCATCTGGGCCGCGATCTTCCTGTTTTTCGCCGTACGCGGCGGCAACCGCCACTCGGTCGACGCGCGTCTCGGCCGCGAATTCTAGAGCCTGTTCCATCCCGATAGAATCGGGATGGGGCTCCAGTTTTTTTGATTGCGCATGATCTTTTCCGAAAACCGGTTTCCACTTTTCGGGATCATGCTTAGAGCTAGCCTCCCAAGGCAAACCACAAGCCCGCGCCACTTCGGCGCGGGCCGCTCCGTGGCAAGTGTCGATGATTGCCTTTTTCGCGAAACGGGCTAAGAAACGCTACATCCCATGCCCCTTTTTGGCGACCGGAGCCAGCGATGACCGAAATTCTGCAGACCCCTGAACTTGTGACCGTATTTGGCGGCTCCGGCTTCCTTGGCCGCCATGTCGTACGGGCGCTGGCTCAGCGTGGGTATCTGGTGCGGGTCGCCTGCCGTCGCCCCGACCTCGCCTTCCACCTGCAGCCGCTCGGCAATGTCGGCCAGATCCAGCCGGTCCAGGCCAATTTGCGCGTACGCTGGTCGGTCGACCRCGCCGTCCAGGGCGCATCGCATGTCATCAATCTCGTCGGCATCCTGCATGAAAGCGGACGGCAGCGATTCTCGACTGTGCACGAATTTGGCGCCCGCGCCGTTGCCGAAGCCGCGCGCGCGGTCGGCGCCTCACTGACGCATGTCTCGGCGCTCGGTGCCAATGCCCATTCCGAGTCCGTCTACGCCCAGACCAAGGCGCGTGGCGAAAAGGCCGTTATGGACACCGTGCCGGACGCGGTCATCTATCGCCCGTCGATCGTCTTCGGACCTGAGGATGGCTTCTTCAACCGCTTCGCCAACATGGCCCGTTTCTCGCCGGTGCTGCCGCTCATCGGCGGCGGCGAAACCCTGTTTCAGCCGATCTATGTCGGCGACGTTGCCGAAGCCGTTGCGCGTGCCGTCGACGGCAAGGTCGAGCGCGGCTCGACCTATGAACTCGGCGGGCCGCAGGTGCTGAGCTTCAAGCAGTGCATGGAAGAGATGCTCGATGTCATCGACCGCAAGCGCATCCTGATGCCCATGCCATGGTGGGCGGCAAACCTTCAGGCCTCCGTGCTCGGCCTGTTGCCCAATCCGCTTCTGACCAAGGACCAGGTCATGCTGCTGCGCTCCGACAATATCGTGTCGAAGGCAGCACAAGACGAGGGCCGCACCATCGCCGCTGTCGGTATCGCACCCAAGTCCACCGCCTCGATCCTGCCGAGCTACCTCTGGCGCTACCGCTACGCCGGCCAGTTCACCCGCCGGGAAGCCTGAGCGCGAACCGAGGGCGCATGGGCGCCCTCGCCGCCCTCCTGCCTTCTCGTCGTCGCCAGTGCCTTCACCTCGGCGCTGGCCGCCGCAATCGGCTTCAGCGCGACCTCCGTCGCCTTGGCCCGCACTTATTCAGCGCCACGCTCGCTTTCGCGCCTGGCCTTTGTCAAAGAACACTCCCTTTCGGGAGGTAGTTCGGGAAGCGGGGCGCGAGGCCGTGCCTTCCGATTGATAATATGTGGCGCGACGTTCGCGCCCCGCTCGGTGTTCTTGCCCCGCTCAGTCGCCTCGGCTTTCACCGCCAGCCGCCGCAAGGCCCGGGCTTGGGGGCTCATCACCCAGCAGGAGATCCGGCCTCCTGCCAGCCCGGCACCGGCGCTTCCCCCCGCTGCCCGGTGCGCACCGGGGTCCCGTGGAAGATCGCAAGGTGAATGATACGGCAGGTCGGAGGGGCGTGGAAAAATTGGGCCGGCTATCCACGCTTGATGCTGACAGATGGTGACAGGTCGAGTGCTGCCCGCGTCGACCTCTGGCGATATACGCCATCTGCCGTATTCCCCTGACTGAAGCTGCGGGGCATGTCGCCAAGCTGCAGGGTTCCCCTTGCGTGAGTCGAAAATAGCGAAGGAGCAGAGGCGAATGAAATTGATGACGTTTGGGGCGGCGTGGCTGATTGCCGTATCCACCAGTGCCGCACTGGCTGCGGATGTCACATCCGCGGCCCAGCCGGCGGGCACCTTCGTCTGGACCGGCGGATATGCCGGTGTGCAGGCCGGTCATCTCTGGGGCAATGGGCGGACGACGGCTGCAACCGGCTGGAATTCCGAGCCCGATGTCGATGGTTGGCTTGGCGGCGTTTATGCCGGCTACAACCATCAACTGGCGAACCAGGTCGTAATCGGTGTCGAAGCCGATCTTACGGTCGGCAATGCCGATGGTTTCGGGCAGGCGTATGATCCCTTCGGTGTCCCGCTTCCGCCACCCGAGATCGGCGACGTGTATGAGCTCAACTGGTCCGGCGCGGCGCGCGTGAAGGTCGGTTACGCGATGGATCGGCTGCTGCCCTACATTGCCGGCGGCGTTGCGTTCGCTGACGTCAACGTCCATGCCATCGACGATGGCTTTCCGATCAGCCCGATCATGGGTGACACGATGGTCGGATGGACTGCCGGTGCCGGTGTCGACTACGCCTTTACCGACAATCTCATCGGCCGCGTCGAGTATCGCTATACGGATTTCGGCGATTTCGATCTGACTCCGCTCGCAACCGCGGAGCTCAACACGCACGACGTTCGGTTCGGCGTCGCCTACAAGTTCTGAGGGTAGCGCGGCTGCAAACCCAAACCCCGGCCTCGCGCCGGGGTTTTTTTTGGGGTGCGGTCTGCCGGGCAGAAAGAAATCAGCTCCATCCGTGGAAAAAAGTTCCACGCAACGCACGAGCCGGAACGCGGCAATCCGGCCATCTTTCCGGGGCCACTCCGACCTCCGTGCGCGGCCCTTGATGCCCGCGCCGACACCGGAACTGTTGCCGCAAGGCTACAGGCGGAGCCGAACGATCGATCGGGTGTCCAAAGCCGGTAGTTGTGATATGTATTAGGTGGGGCTGATATGGAGCGTAGCCGTGAAACGAGTGTTCCTTACTTCCGCATTTTTGCTTGGCCTTGCTGGCGTGGCTTCCGCGGCCGACATGCCGGTGGTTGAGGCCCCACCTGTGCCTATAGAGGTTGCGCCGCCCATCTTCAGCTGGACCGGCGGTTATTTCGGGGTGCAGACGGGCTATCTCTGGGGCGACGGGTCCTTTGGAGTCCAAGGCCTTCCCGGCCTTTCCGCCGATGGCAGTATCGATGGCTGGCTCGGCGGCATCTATGCCGGATACAACTATCAATTCACCAACAATGTCGTGCTCGGCGTGGATGGCGATATCGCCTGGACCAATGCCGACGGCTTTGGCGAGGCAGCGCTCAACGGCGTTACCGGGCCGTTCGATGCCGGCGTCGACTATCAGCTCAACTGGACCGGCGCCCTGCGCATGAAGGCAGGTTATGCGATGGATCGGTTCTTGCCTTACATCGCCGGTGGCCTGGCATTTGGCGGCGTCGATGCGACCAGGTTCACCGCTGCGGGCGTGACTGCGGCCTCGGCCGACGATACGATGGTCGGCTGGACGCTCGGCGCGGGTCTCGAATACGCATTTACCGACAGTCTGATCGGCCGGGCAGAGTATCGCTACACGGATTTCGGCAATTTCGATATGTCCGATGGGCTGGCTGCCGGCGAGGTCGGGGTGACCACCAACGATGTTCGCGTCGGTCTCGCCTACAAGTTCTGATCAGGCTTTTGCCGACCCAAAGCCCCGGCCTTGTGCCGGGGTTTTTGTTTGCCCGTGGCAAGCGTGGAGACATTTTCCACGCCAGGGCGAAAATCAATGGGCGCGGTCGGTCAGCCGTCCACGTTGAGATCATAGACATACATGACGAAGGTTTCCGCCGGGCCTGCCGGTTCCTTGCGCGCGGCGTACAGCGCTCGGGCAGGGACATTGTCCAGCTCGGTGCCGAGCCATGCTTCCTCGCAGCCTGCCTCGCGGCCGGCGGCGAAGAGCGCGTCCATCAGCAGATTGGCGATGCCGGGCGTTGCCATGCCGGCGAGACGCCGACCTCGTCGACATAAAGCTCCGTAGGCTTGTCGGGATGGCGGTGAACCATGCCGGCGGCCTGTGCCACAACCTGGCCATCATCGAGGGCCACGAAAAGAAGATGGCCTGGGGAAGCAAGGCAGGCAGTGAGCCGTGCCGGATCGACGGCTTCGTCGAAGACGTCGTCGGCGACATTGTCGAGCAGGTGTTCGTCGCCGGGAGAAAGCCTGCGGATTACAATGGATGGCATCGTGCTTCTTCACCATTTCTTCGTAAAGTCGTCACAAAACTTTGACGTTTACGTAAATCCCGTTGTTTCTAACCGATTGAAATAGTTGATGTCGAAATAATCGGTTGAATTTTTTTGGCCACGGAGCTATTGCGAGCCGCTATTTCTGGCTACATTCTCGCAGCCTCTCTGGCCCAAACCTACTCCACCCGCCGCCACGGCGTCGTTAAAGGCAAAGGGAAATTCCTTCATGGCACGCAACAAGATAGCCCTCATCGGCTCCGGCATGATCGGCGGCACGCTCGCCCATATGATCGGCCTCAAAGACCTCGGCGACGTGGTTCTGTTTGATATTGCCGAAGGCACCCCGCAGGGCAAGGGCCTCGACATCGCCCAGTCCTCGCCGGTCGACGGCTTCGACTCGCGCTTCACCGGCGTCAACGATTATGCCGGCATCGAAGGCGCCGATGTCTGCATCGTCACCGCRGGCKTSCCGCGCAWGCCCGGCATGAGCCGCGACGACCTGCTTGGCATCAACCTCAAAGTGATGGAACAGGTCGGCGCCGGCATCAAGAAGTATGCCCCCAAGGCGTTCGTCATCTGCATCACCAACCCGCTCGACGYCATGGTCTGGGCGCTGCAGAAGTTCTCGGGCCTGCCCAAGAGCCACGTCGTCGGCATGGCCGGCGTGCTCGACTCGGCGCGCTTCCGCCACTTCCTGGCTGAAGAGTTCAAGGTTTCGGTCGAAGACGTCTCCGCCATGACGCTCGGCGGCCACGGCGACGACATGGTGCCGATGGTGCGCTATTCGACGGTTGCCGGCATTCCGCTGCCGGACCTCATCAAGATGGGCTGGACCAGCCAGGAAAAGCTCGACGCCATCGTCGAGCGCACCCGCAAGGGCGGCGGCGAGATCGTCGGCCTGCTCAAGACCGGCTCGGCCTACTACGCTCCGGCATCTTCGGCGATTTCCATGGCCGAGGCCTATCTCAAGGACAAGAAGCGCGTGCTGCCTTGCGCAACGCATCTGTCGGGCCAGTATGGCATCAAGGACATGTATGTCGGCGTGCCGGTGGTGATTGGTGCCGGCGGCGTCGAGCGCATCATCGAGATCGACTTCAACAAGGCCGAGCAGAAGATGTTCGAAAAGTCGGTCGAGGCCGTGAAGGGCCTTTGCGAAGCCTGCGTCGCCATCGCGCCGAACCTCGCCACGAAGTAAGGATCAAGCGCATGAACATCCACGAATATCAGGGCAAGCAGCTCTTGAAGGGTTTCGGTGCGCCCGTCGCTGACGGCGTGCCCGTGTTCAAGATCGAAGAGGCGGAAGCGGCGGCCAAGGCGCTGCCGGGTCCGCTTTATGTCGTGAAGAGCCAGATCCACGCCGGCGGCCGCGGCAAGGGCAAGTTCAAGGAACTGCCGGCTGATGCCAAGGGCGGCGTGCGTCTCGCCAAGTCGATCGAAGAGGTCGTGGCGTTTTCCAAGGAAATGCTCGGCAACACGCTGGTGACCAAGCAGACCGGCCCGGCCGGCAAGCAGGTCAATCGCCTCTACATCGAAGACGGCGCCGACATCGACCGCGAACTGTACCTGTCGATCCTGGTCGACCGTTCCGTCGGCCGCGTCGCCTTCGTGGTTTCGACCGAAGGCGGCATGGACATCGAAGCTGTGGCGCATGATACGCCCGAAAAGATCATCACCGTTGCGATCGACCCGGAAAAGGGCGTGACCGCTGACGATCTCAAGGCGCTGAATGCGGCGCTGAAGCTTTCGGGCGAAGCAGCAAGCGACGGCGAGACGCTGTTTCCGATCCTCTACAAGGCGTTTGTCGACAAGGACATGAGCCTGCTCGAGGTCAACCCGCTGATCGTCATGAAGAACGGCCGCCTGCGCGTGCTCGACGCCAAGGTGTCGTTCGATAACAACGCGCTATTCCGTCACCCCGACGTGCTCGAGCTGCGCGACACCACCGAAGAAGACGCCAAGGAAATCGAGGCGTCGAAATATGACCTCGCTTACGTGGCGCTCGACGGCAACATCGGCTGCATGGTCAACGGTGCCGGCCTCGCCATGGCGACGATGGACATCATCAAGCTCTACGGTGCCGAACCCGCCAACTTCCTCGACGTCGGCGGCGGCGCTTCCAAGGAGAAGGTGACGGCGGCGTTCAAGATCATCACCGCCGATCCGGCCGTGAAGGGCATCCTGATCAACATCTTCGGCGGCATCATGAAATGCGACATCATCGCCGAGGGCGTGATCGCGGCCGTCAAGGAAGTCGGGCTCAAGGTTCCGCTAGTGGTGCGCCTCGAAGGCACCAATGCGGAGCTTGGCAAGAAGATCATCAACGAGAGCGGGCTGAACGTCGTTTCCGCCGACGACCTTGATGATGCGGCGAAGAAGATCGTCGCCGCGGTGAAGGGAAACTGAGCCAATGTCCATTCTCATCGACAAGAACACCAAGATCCTGGTGCAGGGCCTGACCGGCAACACCGGTTCGTTCCACACCGAGCAGGCGCTGGCCTATCACGGCACCAAGATGGTCGGCGGCATCCACCCCAAGAAGGGCGGCGAGAAGTGGGACGGCTCCGTGCCGCTGCCGATCTTCTCGACGGTTGCCGAAGGCAAGGAAAAGACCGGCGCCAACGCGTCCGTGGTCTATGTGCCGCCGGCGGGTGCCGCTGCTGCGATCATCGAGGCGATCGACGCCGAGATCCCGCTGATCGTGTGCATCACCGAAGGCATTCCGGTCATGGACATGATCAAGGTCAAGGCGCGTCTCGACCGCTCGACCTCGCGCCTGATCGGGCCGAACTGCCCCGGCATCGTCACGCCCGACCAGTGCAAGATCGGCATCATGCCGGGCAACATCTTCCGCAAGGGTTCGGTGGGCGTTGTTTCGCGCTCCGGCACGCTTACCTATGAAGCGGTGTTCCAGACGACGAACGCCGGTCTCGGCCAGTCGACGGCTGTCGGCATCGGCGGCGACCCGGTCAAGGGCACGGAATTCATCGACATGCTCGAGATGTTCCTGGCCGACGAGGAAACCAAGTCGATCATCATGATCGGCGAAATCGGCGGCTCGGCCGAAGAGGACGCAGCGCAGTTCCTCATCGACGAAGCCAAGCGCGGCCGCAAGAAGCCGATGGCCGGCTTCATCGCCGGGCGCACAGCACCGGAAGGCCGCACCATGGGCCATGCCGGTGCCGTGATCTCGGGCGGCAAGGGCGGCGCGGAAGACAAGATTTCGGCCATGGAGGCAGCGGGCATCCGCGTGTCACCATCGCCGGCACGTCTCGGCACTACGCTGGTCGAGGCGATCAAGGGCTAAGGGCTAAGGCAATAGGGGAGTAGGGCAATAGGGCAGTAAGGTAATCGAACCTAATGCCCTACCGCCTTACTCCCCTACTCCCTTTTGACAAAGGAGACGGAGCCAGAGGCTCCGAGCGATAAGATGGCACGATCAGATCAGGCCAACGACCAATTTTCCCTCACTTCGTTCCTCTATGGCGGCAATGCCGACTATATCGAGGCGCTTCACGCCGCCTATCTCGATGACCCCGAAGCGGTCGATCCCGAGTGGCGCGATTTCTTTTCGGCGCTGAAGGACGACGCCGTCGACATCCGCAAGAACGCCAAGGGCGCTTCGTGGTCGACGCCGAGCTGGCCGCTGCAGGCCAATGGCGAACTGGTTTCCGCGCTCGACGGCAACTGGGGCATGGTCGAAAAGCTCATCGAAAAGAAGGTCAAGGACAAGGCTGTCGCCGCCGGCGCTGCCCCTTCGCCGACCGATGTGCTCCAGGCGACGCGCGATTCCGTGCGCGCGATCATGATGATCCGCGCCTACCGCATGCGCGGCCATCTGCACGCCAATCTCGATCCGCTGGGCATCGCCAAGCCGCTCGAAGACTATAACGAGCTGTCGCCCGAGGCCTATGGCTTCACCGAAGCCGACTACGACCGGCCGATCTTCATCGACCATGTGCTCGGGCTCGAATACGCGACCATCCGCGACATGCTCGAAATCCTCAAGCGCACCTATTGCTCGACGCTCGGCGTCGAGTTCATGCACATCTCCGATCCCGAGGAGAAGGCATGGATCCAGGCCCGCATCGAGGGACCCGACAAGGCGATCGCCTTCACCGACGAAGGCAAGAAGGCGATCCTGCAGAAGCTGGTCGAGGCCGAGGGTTTCGAGCAATTCATCGACGTCAAGTACAAGGGCACCAAGCGCTTCGGCCTCGACGGCGGCGAAGCGCTGATCCCCGCACTCGAGCAGATCCTCAAGCGCGGTGGTTCGCTCGGCCTCAAGGAGGTCGTGTTCGGCATGGCCCACCGCGGCCGCCTCAACGTGCTCAGCCAGGTCATGGCCAAGCCGCACCGCGCCATCTTCCACGAGTTCAAGGGCGGTTCCTACGCGCCTGACGACGTCGAAGGCTCGGGCGACGTGAAGTACCATCTCGGCGCTTCCTCGGACCGCGAATTCGACGGCAACAAGGTCCACCTGTCGCTGACGGCCAATCCCTCGCATCTCGAGATCGTCGATCCCGTGGTGATGGGCAAGGCACGCGCAAAGCAGGACCAGCTGTTTGGTCGTGCGCGTGGCGAGATCGTGCCGCAGGAAGAGCGTGCCAAGGTGATGCCGCTTCTGCTGCACGGCGATGCCGCATTCGCCGGCCAGGGCGTGATCGCCGAAATCCTCGGCCTGTCTGGCCTGCGCGGCCATCGCGTTGCCGGCACGCTGCATTTCATCATCAACAACCAGATCGGCTTCACGACGAACCCGCGCTTCTCGCGCTCGTCGCCTTACCCGTCCGACGTTGCCAAGATGATCGAAGCGCCGATCTTCCACGTCAATGGCGACGATCCGGAAGCGGTGGTGTTCGCGGCCAAGGTCGCGACCGAATTCCGCATGAAGTTCCACAAGCCGGTGGTCGTGGACATGTTCTGCTACCGCCGCTTTGGCCACAATGAAGGCGATGAGCCTGCGTTCACCCAGCCGCTGATGTACCGCAACATCCGCACCCACAAGACCACGGTGCAGATCTATGCCGACAAGCTGATCGCGGATGGCCAGATGGCCCAGGCCGAGCTCGACAAGATGCGCGCCGACTGGCGTGCGCATCTCGAAACCGAGTGGGAGATCGGCCAGGCCTACAAGCCCAACAAGGCCGACTGGCTGGATGGTGCCTGGTCGGGCCTGCGCACGGCCGACAACCAGGACGAACAGCGTCGCGGCAAGACCGCCATGCCGGTCAAGACGCTGAAGGAAATCGGCAAGAAGCTGACCGAGGTGCCTGCCGATTTCGAGGCGCACAAGACGATCAGCCGTTTCCTCGAAACGCGCCGCAAGATGATCGAATCGGGCGAAGGCATCGACTGGTCGACGGCGGAAGCGCTGGCGTTCGGCTCGATCCTGCTCGACGGCAACCCGATCCGCCTTTCCGGCCAGGATTCGGAGCGTGGCACATTCTCGCAGCGCCATTCGGTGCTGTACGACCAGAAGGACGAGACACGCTACATTCCGCTCAACAACCTGTCGGCGGCACAGGCCGGCTACGAGGTCATCAACTCGATGCTCTCGGAAGAGGCCGTGCTCGGCTTCGAATACGGCTACTCGCTGGCCGAGCCCAAGGCGCTGACCTTGTGGGARGCGCAGTTCGGCGACTTCGCCAACGGCGCGCAGGTGGTGTTCGACCAGTTCATCTCCTCGGGCGAAMSCAAGTGGCTSCGCATGTCGGGTCTCGTCTGCCTTCTGCCGCACGGCYAKGAAGGCCAGGGGCCGGAGCAYTCSTCSGCRCGCCTKGAGCGCTWCCTGCAGCTCTGCGCTGAAGACAACATGCAGGTGGCCAACGTCACGACGCCGGCCAACTACTTCCACRYCCTGCGCCGGCAGCTGAAGCGCRACTWCCGCAAGCCGCTGATCSTGATGACGCCGAAGTCGCTGCTGCGCCACAAGCGGGCGGTGTCTTCGCTGTCGGAGATCTCGGGCGAGAGCTCGTTCCACCGTCTTCTGTGGGACGACGCCCAGTATCTCGACAACGAGCCGATCAAGCTGGTCAAGGATTCGAAGATCCGCCGCGTCGTGCTCTGCACCGGCAAGGTCTATTACGATCTCTATGAGGAGCGCGAGAAGCGCGGCATCGACGACATCTATCTGTTGCGCGTCGAGCAGCTCTATCCGTTCCCGGCCAAGGCGCTGATCACCGAACTCAGCCGCTTCCGCAACGCGGAAATGGTATGGTGCCAGGAAGAGCCCAAGAACATGGGTGCGTGGTCGTTCATCGACCCGTACCTGGAATGGGTACTCGCCCATATCGACGCCAAGCACCAGCGCGTGCGTTACACCGGCCGTCCGGCCGCCGCCTCTCCGGCGACGGGCTTGATGTCCAAGCACAAGGCACAACTCGAGGCGTTCCTCGACGACGCCCTCGGCGAATAACTTAAAGAACGGACAGGCAAAAAATGGCTACCGAAATCCGTGTCCCTACCCTCGGCGAATCCGTGTCCGAGGCAACGATCGGCAAGTGGTTCAAGAAGGCTGGCGACGTGATCGTCGCCGACGAGCCCCTGGTTGAACTCGAAACCGACAAGGTCACCATCGAAGTGCCGGCACCTTCCGCCGGTGTTCTGGTCGAGCTGACCGTCAAGGAAGGCGAGACCGTTGGCGTCGGCGCGCTGCTCGGCACCATCGGTGCCGGCGACGGCGCAGTTGCTGCTGCAAAGCCGGCGGCTGTGGCCCAGGCGACGGCCTCGACCGTCAAGGAAGCCGTGGCGCAGACCGCCTCGGTTGCAGGCGCCACGGCGATTGAAGAACGCAAGATGCCGCCGGCACCGGCTGCCGCCAAGCTGCTCGCCGAGACCAACCTGTCGGTCGATCAGGTCGCCGGATCGGGCAAGCGCGGCCAGGTGCTGAAGGGCGACGTGCTCGACGCCATCACCAAGGGCATTTCCGTGCCCGCCGCTGCTCCGGTTGCTGCCCCGGTGGTCGCGCGCGTCCCCTCAAGCGCTGTCGATGCACCGCGCGAAGAGCGCGTGCGCATGACCAAGCTGCGCCAGACGATCGCGCGCCGCCTCAAGGAAGCGCAGTCGGCGGCTGCCATGCTGACCACCTTCAACGAGGTCGACATGAGCGCCGTGATGGCGTTGCGCACCAAGTACAAGGACGTCTTTGAAAAGAAGCATGGCGTGAAGCTCGGCTTCATGGGCTTCTTCACCAAGGCGGTGACGCATGCGCTGAAGGAAATCCCGGCCGTCAACGCCGAGATCGATGGCACCGACATCATCTACAAGAACTTCGCCCATGTCGGCGTCGCCGTCGGCACCGAAAAGGGCCTGGTGGTTCCGGTCGTGCGCGATGCCGACCAGATGTCGATCGCCGAGATCGAGAAGGAAATCGGCCGGCTCGGCCTTGCCGCGCGCGATGGCAAGCTGTCGGTCGCCGACATGCAGGGCGGCACCTTCACCATCTCCAATGGTGGTGTCTATGGTTCGCTGATGTCGACGCCGATCCTGAATGCGCCGCAGTCGGGCATTTTGGGCATGCACAAGATCCAGGATCGTCCGGTCGTGGTCGGCGGGCAGATCGTCATCCGTCCGATGATGTATCTGGCCCTTTCCTACGATCACCGCATCGTCGACGGCAAGGAAGCCGTGACCTTCCTGGTGCGCGTCAAGGACAGCCTGGAAGATCCGGAACGTCTGGTTCTCGACCTCTGAGGCTGAGGCGTGTAGAGCGGGTTTGAACAGACCCGCTCTCTAGCCTTCTGCCCGAAAGGACCGGATCATGGCTTTCGAACCGGAAATTCCTCCAATCCAGGTGCATCTGTGCGTCAAGGGCGGCAAGGCCGCGATCGCCTTCTACGAAAAGGCGTTCGACGCGGTCGAGACCTTCGAGCAGATGGCCGATGACGGGGTTCGCGTGATGCATGCGAACCTTGCCATGTTCGGCGGCGAAGTGATGCTGCACGACGAGTTTCCCGAATTCGGCGCAGACGTGCTGTCGCCGCAGACGCGGGGCGGTGCCACCATGACCGTCAACATCAATCTGAAGCTGCCGGGTGAGGTGGACGCCGCCGTCGAGCGCGCGGCGGCTGCCGGGGCCAAGATCACCATGCAGCCCGACGACATGTTCTGGGGCGCCCGCTACGCCAAGATCCAGGACCCGTTCGGCCATGTCTGGGCATTCAGTGCAGCTTTGGGCAATGCGCTTTTGGGTGCGCCGGTGAAGGACGACAGGCCATGACGCAATACGCTTTTGAATTTGCCGGCCTGCTGGCTGTGTTTTCGGTGCTGATGGTGGTGCCGGGCGCAGACTTCGTCATGGTGGTGCGCCAGAGCGTGGTGCATGGCCGCCGTGCCGCCATCATCACCAGCTTCGGCATCGGCGTGTCGCTGCTGTTCCACGTCAGCTATACCATTTTGGGCATCGGGCTGATCGTGTCGAAGTCGCTGCTGCTGTTTTCGCTGATCAAGTGGGCTGGTGCTGCCTATCTGCTTTATCTCGGCATCAAGGCGTTGCGCGCCGGCCCGATGGAGCTGGCTTCAGTCGATGTGCAAGAGGGTGCCGACCAGGCCAAGGAAATTTCGGCCGTGCGCTGCTTCCTGACGGGGTTCGTCACCAACGCGCTCAACCCCAAGGCGGTGCTGTTTTTCCTGCCGTTGTTTACCGCGATGGTCAGCCATGAGACGCCTGCTGCGGTGAAGGGTGTCTATGGCCTGCTGATGGCGGTGGTGCTGATCGCATGGTTCGTCGGCGTGTCGATGTTCTTCACCATGGCTTCGGTGCGCGAGCGCTTCGTTGCCTGGGGCCGCTGGTTCAACAAGGCGACCGGCATGATCTTCATCGGGCTTGGCCTGAAGCTCGCCACGGTACAGACCGGCTGATGCGGCTGGCAGCGCTCATTTCGGCTGTGGCGATGGCGTCGGCGACGACGGCCCATGCGGCATGCCCGATCGAGCTTGCTGTCTATGGCGACCGCGACAAGGTTGCCGAGATCGACTTCAGGCCGACGCTGGAATCGGCTGTCGTGACCAACAGCTTCAAGATGGTGCTGGACGGTGACGTCGTGCTCGACGGCGTGGTGATGTGGTCGCAGGACGTGGCGCGGCCGAACGGCATGCTGATGCACCAGTGCCCGGAAGGCGATGTGACCGGCGAGGAGATCGAGGCCTGCACGGTGTGGCAGGGCGTGATCTACAGCGTTGACGAGCAAGGCAATGTCGGGCTTTTGCCGCGCGAGCGGACCGAGGCGGCAGCGCCGAAGAAGCTGATCTTCTCCGACCTCGGCCATTCGCTCAGGACCTCCGCCGCCTATGGCCCGGACGGGTTTTCCAAAGTGCCGTGGGACGTGTTCGAGATAAAGGGGTGCCAGGAATGAGTGCTCAAGGCAAAGTTCTGCTGGTGACCGGCGGCAGCCGGGGCATCGGTGCCGCCATCTGCCGGTTGGCCGCCAAGGCCGGCTACCGCGTTGCGGTCAACTATGCGTCGAACGTGAATGCCGCCGATGCGCTGGTGGCAGAGATCAAGGCTGCCGGTGGCGAGGCGTTCGCCGTCAAGGGCGATGTCGGCAACGAGGCTGACGTGCTTGGCTTGTTCCAAGCTGTCGACGCCGCCTATGGCCGGCTCGACGCCTTCGTCAACAATGCCGGTATCGTCGACATGAAAGCCCGTGTCGACCAAATGGACCTGGCGCGGCTGGAGCGCATGATGCGCATCAATGTGGTGGGCTCGATCCTGTGCGCCCGCGAGGCGGTGAAGCGCATGTCGAGCCTGCATGGTGG
>NZ_JBFUIP010000111.1:0-18493 GCF_056401815.1 Aminobacter sp. P4_D5
GAACCAGTCATAGCTGTCCATGATCATGTTGCGGACCATCGCGCGTTCTTCTTCAGTCGTTGGCTTGAACGGCGAGGGCGCGGCCTTCAGCGGCGATGACTTCACCTMTTCGAGCTTGACGCCAATCTTGTCCATCAGGCCCGTCAGGTCAGGATATTGCACAAGAACGCCGATCGAGCCGACGATGGAGGACTTGCGCGCCACGATATGGTCGGTGGCCGTGGCGATCATGTAGCCGGCCGAAGCGGCCAGCGTGCCGACCTGGGTGACGACGGGCTTTTCGGCGGCAAGCTTGCGCACCGCATCGAAGATGGCTTCGCCGCCGGCGGTGGTGCCGCCGGGCGAATCGATCGACAGGATTACGCCCTTGACCGCGGCCGACTTGCGGACGTCGTCGATGCGCTTGAGCAGCTCCTCGTCCTCGGTGATCGTGCCGTCGACCCTGATCTTGGCGATATGGTCACTGGTGACGCCGGGAATCCGCTCGCCGGCGAGCCAGGTCGACAGGCCGACAATGGCCAGTGCCGCAATGACAAAGGCGACAACGCGCCAGAAAGTCACTTTGCGCCGCAACCGGCGTCGGTCGATGAGATCGTCGGCTTTCATGGACATGGCGTGCCTCGCATGCTGTGAGGCTTGCGCTTTTATCGCAACGCTTTGGCGAGAGCCACCGCTTTCCTGACGCACCTACCGTTGCGGGAACTTGGATTTGTAATGTAAATAGCCATATTGGGGTTTGCTTTTCGGCAGCTGGACGCGCGGGGCGTGTACGTTCGGCAGCATTTCTTTGACCTTGTGGTCATATTTTCGTGGCTTTCATCCGCTTCACCGTGCCGGCCTGAACACGGCCTAGATAGTTCGAAAAAGGGACATTTGCGTTGGCGCGACCGATCGATACGAGTGGCGGCGGTGGCGGCGTTGCGGTGGATACCGCAATTGCGCTTGCGACTTCGCGCGGCGATGCTTTCGACCTGGCGTCGCGCCATTCGCGCCGCGTCCGCTTTCTCAAACGCGTTTTGCCGCTGGCGGCTGTGGCGCTTGCTTTGCTGTTCGGCGGCTATTCTTATCTTGCCGCACCGCCCTCCTTCAAGGTCAAGGCTGAAGGTGCTGCCTTCTCCGAAGGCAAGCTGGTGATGGCCAAGCCTCAGCTCAGCGGCTTCACCCGGACCAATCTGCCCTATTCGATGACGGCTGACCGCGCCGTGCAAGATCCCTCCAACCAGGGTGTGGTCGAATTGCTTGGCATTGACGCCAAGCTGCCGATCACCGCCGAGAGCGTTGCCGAGGTCATTGCGGCGCGTGGTATTTATGATCGCGCGGGCAATACGCTCAATCTGACGGATCAGGTCACAGTAAAGACCAGTGACGGTATGGTCGCCAAGCTCAAATCGGCGTATCTCGATATGGGCAGCGGCGAGATGAAGACCACCGAACCGGTTGAAATAAGCCTTGACGGTTCGAAGATCACGTCCGATTCGATGTCGATGCTCGAAAACGGCAAGGTTGTCGTCTTTGAGAAGAGGGTACGCGTGGACATCGATCCGGCGCGATTGAAGGCGGCGCAGAATGATAGCGGAGGCGGGAGTGCGGCAAATTAGGTCTTTGCGGTCGTTGGCCGCGTTAACATGCGCGGGTGTTGTGCTTTGCACCGCCGGCGCTCTGGCGCAGGACAGCCAGAGCAGGCTTTCGGGCCTCAAGCTCTCCGGCGATCAGCCGATCCAGATCGAGAGCGACAAGCTCGAGGTTCGCGAATCGGAAAACCTCGCGATCTTCACCGGCAACGTCAATGTCACCCAAGGGCCGACACTGATGAAGTCGGGCAAGATGACAGTCTATTACGCCAAAGACGGCGGTTCGGCGGCCACCGGCTCCGCCAAGATCGATCGGCTTGAAGTCGATGACAAGGTCTATGTGAAGTCCGACAAGCAGGTTGCCACTGGTGACCGCGGCACATTCGACATGAAGACCGAGGTGCTGGTGATGTCCGGCAAGGAAGTCGTTTTGTCGGAAGGCGACAACGTTCTGGTTGGCTGCAAGCTTACCGTGCAGATGAAGACCGGCCTGGCGCAGGTCGACGGCTGCACCAAGGGCACCAACAGCAATGGTCGCGTCATAATGTCGATTACGCCGAGTTCGCAGAAGAAATAATGACTGAACTATCCCGGTTGTTGTCGCGTCTGAAGCCCGGCTCGGCGCAAAAGCTTGCCGCGCCCGCGATAACTGGCGGTGCCAAGAACGGTAAGTTCAAGGGTACGCTGATCGCCAAGGGCCTGACCAAGAGCTACAAGGGCAGGCAGGTAGTCTCCGGCGTGACGCTTGGCGTGCGCGCCGGCGAGGCCGTAGGCCTGCTTGGTCCCAACGGCGCCGGCAAGACGACCTGCTTCTACATGGTCACAGGGCTTGTGCCGGTCGATCAGGGCACCATCGAGATCGATGGCTTCGACGTGACCGCGATGCCGATGTACCGCCGCGCGCGTCTCGGCATCGGCTATCTGCCTCAGGAAGCCTCCATCTTCCGGGGCCTTTCGGTCGAAAACAACATCCGCGCCATTCTCGAAGTGGTCGAAAAGAGCCGCAAGGAGCGCGAGAAGTCGCTCGATGCGTTGCTTGAGGAGTTCCACATCAGCCATCTGCGCAAGGCGCCGGCCATCGCGCTGTCAGGTGGCGAGCGGCGGCGTCTTGAAATTGCGCGCGCACTGGCCAGCCGGCCCAACTACATGCTGCTCGACGAGCCTTTTGCCGGTATCGACCCGATCGCAGTCGCCGACATCCAGCAGCTTGTCCGGCATTTGACCAAGCGCGGCATTGGCGTGTTGATCACCGACCATAACGTCCGCGAGACGCTTGGCCTGATCGACCGCGCCTAMATCATCCATGCTGGCGAGGTTTTGACCCACGGCCGCGCCGACGAGGTCGTCGCCAACCCGGATGTCCGCCGTCTTTATCTCGGCGAGGGTTTCACGCTCTAATCGCTGAATGTGCAGCCGGCGCTCGATGCTGCCGGCTGATGCATTGGCAATAGCTCTGCCGAAACCCCAATCTGCTTGACATGCAAAAGCCGGGCCAGTTTTATCGCAGCTGGCAGGCGCGCCGGCTTTCGGCCGCCTTGAATCGGGATCGGGTCACAACAGTCTATGGCGCTGTCGGCGAAATTACAGCTACGGCAGTCGCAGTCCCTTGTGATGACGCCACAACTGATGCAGTCGATCAGGCTGCTGCAGTTCACCCATACCGAGCTCGAACGCTTCATTGATGACGAGATCGAGCGCAATCCCCTGCTGGAGCGGGTGGACGCGCCTGAAGACGCTCCCGACCCATTTCCGAAGATCGAAACACCCAGCGAGGCAAACGATAGCGCCAGCGAGGACTGGTTCGAGGCCGAGTCGGGATGGAGCTCGGAGGCAATCTCCGACAAGCTCGACACCTCGCTCGAAAACCTGTTTCCAGACGATCCCGGCGCTGTCGAGCGCATGGGGCCAGACCTTGCAATGCAATGGAAGTCGTCGTCTCCGGGCTCAAGCTCGGGTGGTGCGTCCGATGGTTTCGACATGGAGGACATGGCAGCGGCCGCCATCACGCTGCGCGACCATGTCGGCGAGCAGATTTCCTTCTCCTTCATCGACCCGGCCGAGCGGCTCGTTGCCTCGGAATTGACCGACTGGCTCGACGAAGCCGGTTATTTCCGTGGCGATCCAGGTGAGATCGCCACGCGCTTCGGTGTCGACGAGGCATTTGTGCTCAGGGTGCTTGCAGGTTGCCAGGGCTTTGATCCGGCAGGGCTTTTCGCTCGTGATCTTGCCGAGTGCCTGCGCATCCAGCTTGCCCGCCGCAACCGGCTCGACCCGGCGATGGCGGCACTCATCGACAATCTCGACCTTCTGGCCAAGCGCGATTTCGTCAGCCTCAAGCGTCTTTGCGGCGTCGATGAGGAGGATCTGCTCGCCATGCTGGCAGAAATCCGCGCGCTAGATCCCAGGCCCGGCGGCGCCTTTGCCGGGGGCGCCGCCGATACCATCGTGCCCGATGTCGAGGTGCGCCAGGCCGCCGACGGCAGTTGGGCGGTGGAGCTCAATCCCGAAACCTTGCCGCGCGTGCTGGTCGACCAGGTCTATTTTGCCGAGGTGACCGGGCGGACCAAGAATGCCTCGGAGCGGAACTTCCTCAGCGAGTGCCTGCAAAACGCCAACTGGCTGACGCGAAGCCTCGACCAGCGCGCCAAGACGATCCTCAAGGTCGCCTCGGAGATCGTGCGCCAGCAGGACGCTTTCCTGGTTCACGGCGTGCGCCATCTCAGGCCGCTCAACCTACGCACCGTGGCCGATGCCATCGGCATGCATGAATCGACAGTGAGCCGCGTCACCGCCAACAAATACATGCTGACGACGCGTGGCGTGTTTGAACTGCGCTACTTCTTCACCGCTTCGATCGCCTCTGCCGAAGGTGGCGACGCGCATTCGTCGGAAGCAGTGCGTGACCGCATCCGGCAGATGATCGAGGAAGAACAGGCCGCCGAGGTGCTGTCAGACGATGCCATTGTGGATATCCTGAAGAAAAGTGGCGTCGACATCGCCAGGCGCACCGTCGCCAAATATCGCGAAGGCATGAACATCGCCTCGTCCGTGCAGCGCCGGCGCGAAAAGCGTGCGATCGCAGGCAGCGCCAGCTAGGCCGAAGCCCGCGGAATTGTGGCCTTTCTGGCTCTTGATTGACAATCCCTAATGAAGTGGCTAGAAGCCCGCCCGCATGAAGAGGGCTAAGCCCGCCAAAGAAAGATGCGGCACGAGATGGCTTGTGATACGAGCCATAGGCTGCCGGTGGGTGGCCCAAGATCAGCCGACAGGTTCGGACTTAAAATCGGTGAGACAGGCGAGCCAACGCTTGTTTGCATCGGCCACGGGTATAAACTCGGACTGGTTTGAAGTCTGAACAGAAAAGGTCAGTTTTCAGATGAGCCTGCGTATTTCTGGAAAACACATGGATGTCGGCGATGCGTTTCGTACGCGTATCGAAGGCCGTATCGGCGAAGCGATCGGAAAATACTTCGATCGCGGCTTCTCCGGACACGTCAACGTCGTGAAGGCTGGCTCGCGCTACACCGCCGATTGCGTGGTGCGGCTCGATTCGGGCATGTCGTTGCAAGCCACCGGCGAGGCCCAGGAGCCGACTGCCGCGTTCGAAGCGGCAGCCGATAAGCTAGAAACCCGCCTGCGGCGCTACAAGCGCCGGCTCAAGTCGCACAATCTGGGTGCCGGCAACGGTGAATTGACCGATATCGCCTATTCCGTGGTCGCACCGCTCGTCGACGATGATGAGGATGTGCCTGAGGATTTCGCACCCGCCATCGTTGCTGAATCGACGATGGTGCTGAAGACCATGTCGGTGGCGTCCGCCGTCATCGAGCTCGATACCAAGGACAGCCCAGTTGTCGTCTTCCGCAATGCCGGCAACGAGCAACTCAACATCGTCTATCGCCGGCCGGATGGAAACATCGGCTGGATAGATCCCTCGACCGCTAAGGTCGCCCAGGGATAGTCGCCGCCGACCGCATGTGGGGTTTTGGGGCAATGCGGCGGTGAGCACAGCAAGGGAATTTCAGCATGGATCTGAGTGATCTAATCGAGGTACCGGCGATCATGCCGGCCTTGAAGGCGAATTCGAAGAAGCAGCTTCTGCAACTTCTCGCCGAAAGGGCCGCGTCGATTTCCGGCATCCCCGAGCGGGAGGTGTTCGACACCATACTCCAGCGCGAGCGTCTCGGCTCGACCGGTGTCGGCAATGGCATTGCCATCCCGCATGGAAAGCTCGCAGGCGTTAAGCGCATCACAGGCGTCTTTGCGCGCTTGGRAACGCCCGTCGACTTCGAGGCACTTGACGACCAGCCGGTCGATCTCGTCTTCCTGCTGCTGGCCCCTGAAGGGGCCGGGGCCGATCATCTCAAGGCGCTGTCGCGCATCGCGCGTGTCCTACGCGATGCCGATACCGTGGCCAAGATTCGCGGCACGCGCGACGCGTCCGCCATCCTGGCGCTTCTGTCGGAGACGCCGGCTTCACACGCCGCTTGACGTTTGGGTAGATGCTTGGGATTTTGGAAAAGCTTGGCAAGGGCCGCGTTTCGCGGCCCTTTTCCGTTTCGCCACCTGTCGTATCGGCCCGAATGGAGCCGATACCGCAAAGGGTTAGTGGATGGCGACGGTCGTCAGATCGTTTTCCATCGCACCGGCAAGAGCACGGTCACGAGCGTCGGACAATAGGATCGGCTCGCCATTGGCGGCAAACAACGCCCACAGCTCAAGGCCGGGATCGATCTCTGTGAGGCCTGGGAAACGGCCGCGCAGGTCGTCGCTGGATACCTTCCTGAGATAGGCGACGGAACCTTCGCCGAGATGGGCGAGTTCGCCCGTAGTCATGGTGTGTCTCTGGTCAGTACTGGGCATTGCAGCCTCCTTCTAGCCAGGATGCCGATTCGGCCATCCCGCATGAGAGCCATCGGTAGCTCTTAGTCTGCTACCGATATGTTTATTTTCCGTACCAGCCGTTCGGCTTCCGGTCGGTCGAGATCGACCGAGAGCAGACCGTTCTTTAGATCGGCCGCGATCACCCGCATTCCGTCAGCCAGCACGAAGCAGCGTTGGAACTGTCGTGATGCGATACCGCGATGCAGGAACTCGCGCTCCTTGTCCTCGCTCTGTCGGCCACGCACGATGAGTTGGTTCTCCTCGACGGTGACGTCGAGATCGCTTTCGGCGAACCCGGCCACGGCAAGCGTAATCCGCAGCCTTTCGCTCCGTTCGTCACCATCCCTGATGCGTTCGATGTTGTAGGGCGGATAGCTGTCGCCCGACTTGGCAAGGCGCTCCAGCGTCTTTTCCATCGTGTCGAAACCCAAGAGAAGCGGGCTCGAAAAGGGCGTCATACGGCTCATGTTACAGCTTGTCCTCCGAGAGCGACATAAAGCGGAAAAACCCAGGTGGCATTTTCCCGACTGTTGTTGATATGGTCCGCCGCGTCGGCAACTTCAAGACTGCAAAAAAACTGCCCAACAAGGAAAGAAAATGCCCATACCGCGCAAGATTATCATCGACACCGACCCCGGTCAGGACGATGCCGTCGCCATATTGCTKGCGCTCGGAAGCCCCGAACTGGATATCCTGGGAATCACTGCCGTCGCCGGCAACGTGCCGCTGAAGCTGACAGAGAAGAATGCCCGCAAGATCTGCGAACTGGCCGGCCGCCCCGATATCAAGGTTTTCTCAGGCGCCATCCGTCCGCTGATCCGCGAACTCGTCACCGCCGAGGAAGTCCACGGCAAGACCGGCCTCAATGGCCCCGAACTGCCTGAGCCCACGATGAAGCTCGAGGAGCAGCACGCCGTCGACTACCTCGTTGAGACGCTGATGCGCGAGGAAGCGGGCACCGTCACGCTGTGCCCGCTCGGTCCGCTCACCAACATCGCACTCGCCATGATCCGCGAGCCCAAAATTGCACCGCGTATCAAGGAAATCGTGCTGATGGGCGGCGGTTTCTTTGAAGGCGGCAATGTCACGCCCTCGGCCGAGTTCAACATCTATGTCGACCCGCATGCCGCCGACGTGGTGTTCCGCTCGGGCGTGCCGATCGTCATGATGCCGCTCGACGTCACCCATAAGGCGCTGACGACGACCAAGCGCATCGATGCTTTCCGCCAGCTCGGCACCAAGGTTGGCCTCGCCACCGCCCAGATGCTGGAGTTCTTCGAGCGCTACGACGAGGGCAAGTACGGCACCGATGGCGGTCCGCTGCATGATCCGTGCGTCATTGCTTACCTTATCAAACCCGAGCTGTTCCAGGGCCGCTTCTGCAACGTGACGGTCGAGACGGCGTCGGAGCTGACAATGGGCATGACTGTGGTCGACTGGTGGGGTGTCACCAAGCGCGAGAAGAACGCCACCGTCATGCGGGACATCGACCATGACGGCTTCTTTGAGCTGCTGGTCGAGCGCCTCGGCCGGCTCTGAGAGCAAGTGTTGAACAGAAAGGGGCGGCACGTGGCCGCCCCTTTTGTTTTGTAGGTGGACGAAACGTTCTATCGCGCGCGCGAAAACGCCAGCCACACCCCGCCGCCGACAAGGAACGTGCCGCTGATGCGCGTCATCAGCTTGAGGCGCTTGGCCGAGAGAAACTTGCCGGCGCGGCCGGCTGCCACGGCGTAAGTGGAATCCGACAGTGCTGCGAAAACCATCGCGGTGATGCCCATGATGACGATCTGCTGGGCGTAGTTTGCGGTCGGGTCGATGAATTGCGGAATGAAGGCGCCGAAAAAGATCAGCGTCTTGGGATTGCTGATCGCAACCAGGAAGCCTTGCAGGAAAAAGCCGCCGCGCGGTCGCTTGGGCAAACCGTCGGCGGCAAGTTCGCCGCCCGAGCGGAACATCTGGATGCCGAGCCAGATAAGATAGGCCGCACCCAAAAGCCTGACCCATTCGAACCAGTGGCCCATGGCCTCGATCATCTGGTTGAGGCCGATGCCGACAATCGCGATCATCATGGCGACGCCGATCTGCGTGCCGGCGGCGTTGAGCAGTCCAGCGCGCGTGCCGTGCCTGATACTGGAGGCGATGATCAACGTGACGGTCGGCCCCGGTATCAGCACGATGACGATACAGGCAACGACGTAGGCAGCGTAAAGTTCGAGCGACATGTCCGTTCCTCCGGCGGTCGCTCGACACTAAGCACTGAGATTTTACGCGTCTCCAGAAGGTGCTGCGCTCAACCCTTGAGTGCGGCATCCACCTCGGCGGCGAGCGGGATGGCTGGCTGGGCACCCGGCTTCAAGCAAGCAAGCGACCCGGCCACAGCCGCGCGCCGAAGCGCGTCCTTGAGGTCGAGCCCAGTCGACAGGCTGGCGGCGAGATAGCCGCAGAAGGTGTCGCCTGCACCCACAGTATCGACCGGCATGATCTTGAGCGCGTCGACATGGACGAGTTCGTCGCCCTTTGCCGCCAGAACGCCTTCGCCGCCGAGCGTGACGATGACGGTAGCGCCGGTACGGCGGGCAAATTCGCTCATGCGCTCCGGCCGCTCGCCGGCAGGAAGGCTCAGGGCCTCGGCGTAGAGGTCGAACTCGGTTTCGTTGGCAACGACATAGTCGGCCTTGCCGACGAAGCTTGCGGCTTCGGCGCGGAAGGGGGCGGTGTTGAGCATGGTCACCGCTCCCGCCTTGCGTGCCGCCTCGAGTGCCGCGTCTACGGTCGCGAGCGGTATCTCATGCTGGAGAAGGACGATGTCGCCCTTTTTGAACTGCGCCTTGGCGAGGTCGCCCGGCACCACCGAGCCATTGGCGCCCGGAACCACAGCGATCATGTTCTCGCCGTCGCCGCCGACCAGGATCAGCGCGATGCCGGTGGCCGCCTGGATATGGGCGACGCCGGAAAGGTCGACCCCACCATCCTTGAGATAAGCAGTCGCTTCGCTGGCAAACGCGTCCTTGCCGACCGCACCCACCATGCGCACCGGTACACCGGCGCGCGCCGCCGCAAGCGCCTGGTTGGCGCCCTTGCCGCCAGGCGCGGATTTGAAGTCGCTGCCCGGAACGGTCTCGCCGGGACCCGGAAGACGGCCAACAGTGGTGATGAGGTCGAGGTTGATGGATCCGACAACGGTGATCACGGCAGTCTCCTGAAAAATCGGCCGGAAACTAACCTGTGTCGCGTCCACTTGCCAGATGGTGCGTTGTCATTTGACACATCACCCCGCGACCTGTCCGGCCTCCCAACCCAGGATCGCACGCTTGCGCGTCAGGCCCCAGTGGTAGCCGGTCAGCGCGCCGGACTTTCCAAGCGCACGGTGGCAGGGCACGACGAAAGATAGCGGGTTGGCGCCGACGGCGGCACCCACAGCGCGGCTCGCCTTGGGCGAACCGATTTCCGAGGCGATCGACGAATAGGTGCATGCCCGGCCCATCGGGATCTTGAGCAGCGCCTCCCAGACCCGGACCTGGAAGTCGGTGCCGATCATCACTACGCGCAGCGGTTGGTCCTGCCGCCAGCGGGTCGGATCGAAAATGTGGGCGGCATAAGGTGCTGTCGCGCTCATGTCTTCGACATAGGTGGCGTTGGGCCAGCGGCCAGACATGTCGGCAAAGGCCGCGCGTTCTTCGCCGGCATCGTTGAACGACAGGCCGGCGAGCCCACGGTCGGTGACCATGACAAGTGCTACGCCAAAGGGCGAGATGTGGAAGCCGTAGCGGATGGTAAGGCCGGCACCTCGGGTCTTGTAGTCGCCTGGCGACATTGCCTCATGGGTAACGAACAAGTCATGCAGGCGACCCGGCCCCGACATGCCGACCTCGAACGAGGCCTCGAGCAGCGGCAGGCCATCGTCGAGCAGTTTGCGTGCGTGATCGAGTGTCACCGCCTGCAGGAAGGCCTTTGGCGACAGGCCGGCCCAGCGGCTGAACAGCTTCTGCAAGCCGGTCGGCGTTTCGCCGACTTCGTCGGCTAGGGTTTCGAGCGAAGGCTGGTCGCGATAGTCGAGGCTGATCTTTTCGATCACCCGGCGCACAGTTTCATATTCGGAACCGACGGGCGTGATGTCCTGCTGCAGGGTGGCGATGGGTTTCGTTTGCGTCTGGGCGTTCATGGTCATGTCTCCTTGGACGCCAATATCGCGCTGTCGGTGGGTATTTCCCACCCGATTCCTGCTCATCTGCTCCTTGCGGTTGCAAGTGCCCGCGAAAAAGCCTTGGCGAAGCTTTCGCGGTCGTCGGGATTGAGGAAGCTGCCGATCGGCACGCTTTTTTCCCGTGATACCACGGCCATGTCGGTGATGCCGATCTCGTCGTGACGGGAGACGGCAAAACGCGCCCAGAACGGGTTGAAATGATACTGCTCCGATTTGCCGGAAGGCGCGGTCTTGAGGATGTCGAGGCTGGTGCGGGAGACGGTCACTTCTTCGCAAGCACGGGCCGCGCGATAGTTGAGCCGGAAGGCGATGTAGAGGCCGATGACGTCGAGGCCGAAGAAGCCGAAGATCGGCCAGGCGCCGTAGCTCAGGAAGATGATGCCGGTGACGATCCAGCCGAACATCAAGGCGCCCATCAGGATCATGAAACCGGTGCGGCCAAGCGACCGGTGCGGCAGCAAAAGCGCCTTGAAGAAGGGCTCGTCGGCAGCAAAAGTGGCGTTTGTCTCGCTCATGTCGGTTAATTATAGAGAGCCTATGAAAAACCCCAAGTCCAAAGATGCGCCAACTGCGTCGCAGGCCACCGTTCGCGCCGGCACCAAGCCGCGCGCCCGCGCCACGCGTGCCAAGTCGCTCTACTCGGCTGCGGAAGTCCGTGAAATCTTCCGCCGTTTCCAGGTCCAGCGGCCCGCGCCGAAGGGCGAACTCGAACACGTCAATCCATTCACGCTTTTGGTCGCCGTGGCGCTGTCGGCGCAGGCGACCGACGCCGGCGTCAACAAGGCGACGCGGGCGCTTTTCGCCATTGCCGATACGCCTGAAAAGATGCTGGCGCTCGGCGAAGAGGCGGTCGGCCAGCACATCCGTACCATCGGCCTGTGGCGCAACAAGGCCAAGAACGTCATCGCCCTGTCGGAGGCGCTGATCCGCGATCATGGCGGTGAGGTGCCCGACGATCGGAACATGCTCGTCAAGCTGCCCGGTGTTGGCCGCAAGACCGCCAATGTCGTGCTCAACATGGCCTTCGGCCACCATACCATGGCGGTCGACACCCATATCCTGCGCATCGGCAACAGGATCGGGCTGGCGCCCGGCAAGACGCCCGATCAGATCGAGGCGATCCTGGTCAAGATCATCCCCGACGAGTTCATGCTGCATGCCCATCACTGGCTGATCCTGCATGGCCGCTATGTCTGCAAGGCACGCAAGCCCGATTGCTGGCGATGCGTCATCGCCGATATCTGCAAGTCACCGGAAAAGTCGACAAGCGAGCCCGCGCCGCTGGTGCTGCTGGACGAACTCGATGCGGTCGAGGTCGCCGAAGCCGAAGTGGCGGCCCAGTAGTCGCGCGGCAGGCCTGTCAGCAGGTTGCCGCTGTCACTATTGACGACCAAACCGCTCCCGAGCACATTTCAACCGTGGCCCTGACCCGTGACATCAATTCAATGCCGGATTGGATCCGCAGCGAGCTTGTCTCGCGCGGCGTGCTTGCAGCTTATGAGGCGCGGCCGGACTATCAGCGCAACGACTATCTCGGCTGGATCGAACGCGCCAAGCTGGATGCGACCCGCCGCAAGCGGCTCGACCAGATGCTCGACGAGCTTGAGCGTGGCGGTGTCTACATGCGGATGGTCTGGCGCGCCTGATCCTGTTGGCGGATGCTGAAATGTCGATCTGGCCTGCTGCTTGGCTGTCGGGCTGTGCTACATCCCCGGCAACGATGGATGGAGCCTGACTGATGACCACTTTTGACCTTGCCGATATTCCCGTCATCGAGACCGAACGCACCATCCTCAGGCCGCACCGGCTGGCCGATTTCGACGCCTATGCCGAAATGTGGGCCGATCCGGTGGTCACGCGTTTCATTGCCAAGCCACGGACGCGCGAGGAAAGCTGGCAGCGTTTCCTGCGCCATGCCGGCTCCTGGTCGCTGATCGGCTATGGCTTCTGGGCGGTCGAGGAAAAGGCCACAGGCCGCTTCATCGGCGAGGGCGGCTTCCATGACCTCAAGCGCGACATCGAACCTTCGATCGAAGGCATTCCCGAGGCCGGATGGGGGTTCGTCGCCGACATGCATGGCAAGGGCATTGCCAGTGAGGCGGTGGCGGCGTTCGTACGCTGGGCCGACAGCTGCTTTGGCGGCCGCACCGTCTGCATCATCGATCCGGCAAACGGTGCTTCGCTGCGCGTCGCCGAAAAGAATGGCTACCGCGAGATCGACCGCACCACCTATCATGGCGAACCGACGATCTTGCTCGAACGCCTAGGTTAGGTCTGGCGTCAGTTGCCGAGCGCCGTCGAGACGATCGGCCTGGCGTTGCCGATGCGTTCCCAGCGGTGGCCGTTGCCTTGCGCCTGGCGGGCAAAATAGCTGTAGGGCGTGCTCGACCAGTCGCGGACTGAGCTGGTCATGTTATCGAGGATGAGGTCGCCCTCGCTGGTCCGTACGGTCAACACCGTATGACCTTGACCACGATAGCGCGCCACGGTGAGCAGCAGTGCCGATGCCGGCCAGCCGCGTGCCAGCAGCTCCTTTTTCTTCAGGATGGCGAAGTCTTCGCAATCGCCATAGGCGGTTGGCACGCGCCAGTCATCGTCCATGCCGACAGCGACAAGGTCGCTGCGCTCCTTGATGCGGGAATTGACCGAGCGGTTGACCTGCTGCAGCTCGGCGTTGAGCCTGGACTGCAAGGCGATGACCTTTTTGCCGCCAGATGTGCTGCATAGCCGGGGCTCGCGGCTGCAGAATGAGGCAAAAGCGGGCGGTGCGAAG
Organism: Aminobacter sp. P4_D5; assembly: GCF_056401815.1. Classification (NCBI taxonomy): domain Bacteria; kingdom Pseudomonadati; phylum Pseudomonadota; class Alphaproteobacteria; order Hyphomicrobiales; family Phyllobacteriaceae; genus Aminobacter; species Aminobacter sp. P4_D5. The sequence continues at coordinate 13,433 of NZ_JBFUIP010000111.1, forward strand.
GCATTGCCCCTGGTTTCCATCGTCGTGCCAGCCTGAGCGGCAAGCGGGCTGGCGAACGAAGCCGAAAGCGCGATCAGTGCGGCATAACGTTTCACGGTTTTGTACCCCGGTGCTTAGCCTAAAGGATGATGGGTATCGGTAAATGAGCTGTTGCTAAAGTGACGATCGCGCCGGTAAGCGGCAGAATGCTTAACAAATTGTAACTTGCTTAAACAAGACTTGAAGCAGGGCGGCGATAGTGCCCCTCGTAGGCGCCGGTTGTCGTTTTGGAAGCTGTGAGCGGCGCCCGAAGGGCGAGCGCGCACCGGCTGACTCAGGCTGGAACTCCATGTGGGATGGCGTGTGAAAAACTGAAAACACAGGCGTTGCTGCCGTTGACATAGCCTCGGTCGTTTTGCAGAGTGAAACCGGTTTCACTTTTGGGAAATGTGCCGCTTGAAGTTCGACCTGTCGATCCTTGCGAAGCATATCCCCTTCCTGCTGGAAGGGGCGTGGCTGACGCTGCAGGCCTGCACGCTTGCCGTCATCGGCTCTCTCGTGCTCGGCCTGGCTGTCGGCGCGATGCGGACCTCGGCCTCGCCGCTGCTCAACAGGCTGGCTGCCATCTATGTCGATATTTTCCGCAACATCCCCTTCATCGTGCAGCTGTTTTTCTTCTATTTCGGCCTGCCCGAGATCGGCATCTATATCGATGCCTTCACCACCGGCGTGGTTGCCCTGTCGGTCGCCGGCGGCGCCTTCACCTCCGATGTCATCCGCTCGGGCATCCTGGCCATCGACCCTGGTATCATTGAGGCGGCGCAGGTCAGTGGGCTCAAGAAAAGCACCATCTTCCGCCGCATCGTCTTGCCGATCGCGCTCCGCGCCTCGGTCAGGCCGTTGGGTTCGGTCTTCATCAACCTGATCCTGACGTCGTCGATCCTGTCGACCATCACGCTTAACGAGCTGACCGGCTCGGCCAAGATCGTCGCCTCCAACACCTTCAGGCCGTTCGAGGTCTATTTCGTCCTGCTCGTTGCCTATGCGGCGCTGACCTATTCCGTTTCGATCCTCAGCGGCGTTCTGCACCGCTACCTCAACCGTCACCAGTCTGAGGGAGCGGTCTGATGCGCTACGGGGATTTCACGCCGTTCGACATCGTCCTGCTTTTGCAGGGGCTGGGCGTATCGCTGGCGCTGTTCGTCTCGACGACCCTGATCGGGCTCGTCGTCGGTTCGCTCTGGGCGRTGATCCGCTTCTATCGCGTGCCGGTGCTGATGCAGATCGTCACCTTCGTCGCCGAACTGCTCAAGAATTCGCCGGTGTTGGTCCAGCTGTTTTTGGTGTTCTTCGGCCTGCCTGCCTTCTTCAAGATCAACGTCACGCCGACCGAAGCGGCTGTCATCACGCTGTCGGGCAACAGTGCCGCCTTCATCTACGTGATCGCGGTGTCGGCGATCGAATCCGTCGGCCGCGACCAGATCGAGGCCGCGCGTGTCTTTGGCCTGACGCGCTGGCAGACCTTGCGCCGGGTGATAGCGCCGCAGGCGGCCGCCTTTGCCATCGGCCCGCTCACCGGTCTCCTTGTCAATCAGTTGCAGGTCACCTCGCTAATCTCGGTGATCGGCGTCATGGACCTGACCAAGGTCGGCAATATCCTGAACCTGCGCACGCTCAAGCCGTTCCTCGTCTGGACTGCTGTCGGCGCGCTCTACTACCTGACCGCAAAGCTGGTCGCCTACGCCGGAAGCCGTTTCGAAAAGCGGCTCAGGGCGCATACGGCATGGAGAGGCCTGTAATGATCAGCGTATCGGGAGTGCGCAAATCCTTCGGTGCGGCCACCGTGCTCAACGGCATCGATCTCGAAATCCGCCAGGGCGAGGTCGTTTCGGTGCTGGGCTCCAGCGGCTCGGGCAAGTCGACCCTCATCCGCTGCATCAACGGTTTGGAGAAGATCGACGCCGGCAAGATCACGGTCGACGGTTTCGATGTTTCCAAGCCGCGCGAGCTGAGCGAGGCACGCAAGCGCTCTGGTACTGTCTTCCAGCTGTTCAACCTCTATCCGCACATGACCGCCGTACAGAACATCTCCCTTGCTCCGGTTGAGGTGCTGAAGGTGCCGCGCAAGCAGGCCGAGGCCGAGGCGCGCGAACTGTTGCAGTCGGTCGGGCTGAGCGATCGTGCCGACGCCTATCCTTCGCAGCTCTCCGGCGGCCAGCGCCAGCGTGTCGGCATCTGCCGGGCGCTTGCGATGAAGCCGAGTTACCTCCTGCTCGACGAGGTGACGAGCGCGCTCGACCCTGAGATGACATCAGAAGTGCTGTCGATCCTGGCCGCACTCGCCAAGACCGGCACCACCATGGTGTTCGTCACCCACGAGATCGAGTTCGCGCGGTCCATTTCCTCGCGCATCGCCTTCCTCGACAAGGGTCTGCTCATCGCCGACCTGCCGACCGAAGAGTTCTTCTCGGCCAAGGGCATGGCCCTGCCGCGCGTGGCTCAATTCCTCTCCAAGATGCGTAAAGACTGAAAATGATCCTGCTTGCCAATTCCGAGGCCTGGCCCGGCTTCTCCAAAAGCGTCGAACTCCTGAAGGGCGGCAGCCACGGCATCGATGCCATGGTCGCCGGCATCGGTGAGGTCGAGCGTGAAGTGAAGGTCCGCAGCGTCGGCTTCGGTGGCTGGCCGAACATGCTCGGACGCATGGAGTTCGATGCCGGCGTCATGGACGGCACGACGCGTGAAGTCGGTTCGGTTGGTGCCGTGCCCGACACCATCCCCGTGGCGGCTCTCGCACATGAAGTGATGAAGCGCCTGCCGCATGTCATGCTGACCGGCGACGGCGCCCGACGCTTTGCCACGGAGATCGGCTTTGGCGTCGACGAAACGCTCTACGAAGACAGCAAGCGTGTATGGTGGCAGCGGCTGGAAAAGGAGCTTTCGCCGGAAGAACTGGCAAAATTCCCCGACATTGCGCTGGCACCGCTCAGCCGCACCATCACCGACCCGGAGCGGGTGCGCGATACCACCGTGTTCCTGTCGCAGGACAGTTTTGGCGGGCTCAATGTCGTGACCTCGACGTCGGGCTGGGCCTGGAAATACCCCGGCCGTCTCGGCGACTCGCCCATCCCCGGCGCAGGCTTTTATGCCGACAGCCGCTTTGGTGCTGCTGCCTGCACCCACACCGGCGAGATGACCATGCGCTGCGGTACCGCGCGCACAATCGTGCTTGCGATGCGGCTGGGCTACTCGCTCGAAGCGGCCACCGCGCTTGCCATCGAGGAACTGCGCGAGCTGAAAAGCGGCTTCCTTGCCGGCGTTGTCATTCATGCGCTTGACGCCAAGGGCAACCACAAGGTCGTCAGCCTGAATTGCGAAGAGCAGATCAAATACTGGTTCTGGGACACCGACATGCCAGAGCCGGAACACCGCTTCGCCGAACCGTTCACATCCTAGAAACCCGAGGGAGGGAAAAATGAAGAACCTGATGACGAAACTTGCCGGGATGGCCCTGGCCGTGGGCCTTGCCGCAACCGGCGCTGCCCAGGCCGGCAAGATCGACGAGATCCGCGAGCGCGGCACCGTGCGCATCGGCGTGTCGCTCGGCGGCGAGCCGATCGGCTTCCGCGATGCCCAGAACAACCCGGTCGGCTATGACGTCGATGTCGCCACCATGCTGGCCGAAAAGCTCGGCGTGCCGGTCGAGTTCGTCGACGTGTCTGGCGACGCTCGCATCTCGATGCTGGTTTCCGGCCAGATCGACATCGCGGTCGCCAACACCTCGGCGACGCTCGAGCGCGCCAAGTCAGTCGACTTCTCGATCCCCTACAACCGCGCCGGCTTGCGCATCATCGTCCAGAAGGACTCCGGCATCGCCAAGCTTGAAGACCTCGCCGGCAAGAAGATCGTCGTCGGCCGTGGCTCGACGGGCGAGACCTTCATCAAGAATGCGGCACCTCAGGCCGAGCTCGTCTACACCGACAATTTCTCGCCGGAAGGCGTTCTGCTGCTGCAGCAGAAGCGTGTCGACGCAGCCATCGAGGACTCCTCCCTGCTCGACTACCTCGCCACCAAGAACGAGAATTTGGTGACCCTGCCGGGCCTGCACTCCAACGATCCGATCGGCATTGCTGTCGCCAAGGGCGACGAGGGTTTCGTGCGCTGGATCGACATGTTCGTGTCGGATTACATCCAGAGCGGCGCTTACCAGGCCAACTACAAGAAGTGGTGGGGCGAGACCGCCAACCCGCCGGCACTGACCCCGCTTTGGTAAGTTGCTGCCGCCAAGCCCCTCTCCTTACAGGGGAGGGGTAGGTGGTGCGTCCTTCGAGGCTCGCTACGCTCGCACCTCAGGATGAGGACCGTTGGGCCAGTTCGGCTTTATCCTGAAAGGCTGTTTCTAAAGACCAGATCCAAGCTCTCGCTTCACCCGACAGGGCCTCACCGACAGATATGGGTGGCATCAACGGTCCTCATCCTGAGGTGCGAGCCCGCAGGCCGTTCGGGCCAAATCGCCTAGTTCAGCGGGCGAGCCTCGAAGGACGCACTTACAGAGCATTCACGACGTCGCGCGCGGCACGAAGAAGGTCGGCACTGTCACCTCTGCATGTCCATCGCCGAACTGTTCGGGTGTCGCGAGGAAACGCAGGATCTCGCCGACATAGGTCTTCTTGTCGTAGCCGATCGACGAGATCGGATAGGCCTCGAAATCCGTCAGGGACAGATTGTCGAAGCCGTAGAGCCGGAAGCGCTCTGGCCTGTTGCCGGGAAAGGCATCGCGGTGAACATCCATGATACCCATCGCCATGGCATCGGACGTGCAGAACACCGCGTCAGTCCTCGGCCATTCCGGCGACTGCGCAACGCTGCGCCCGCTCTGGTAGGAGTAATCGCCGCGCAGCTCCGCGACCAGGCTGATGCCGCGCCGCTCCATCTCGGCCTTGTAGTTGGCGATGCGCGACCGCTCGACCGGAGAGGATACACGCCCGGTCACGAGCGCCGCTGTCGCAATGCCCTTGCCAGCCGCGTCGGCGACAGCCTCGGCGATGCCGATCGCCTCGTTGGGCACCACCGAGGGAGACG
>NZ_JBFUIP010000112.1:0-18487 GCF_056401815.1 Aminobacter sp. P4_D5
GCTTGAGTTCGTCCCAGTAGGTCACTTCCTCGAAGGGCAGCAACTCCACCGGCGCACCGGTGATGATGAAGCCGTCGAACTTGCGGTCCTTCACCTCTTCCCAGGTCTGGTAGAAGGCGATGAGATGGTCTTCGGACGTGTTCTTGGCCTTGTGGGTGCCGATGCGTACCAGGGTCAGCTCCACCTGCAGCGGGCTTGCACCGATCAGGCGGGCGATCTGCGTCTCCGTCCGCACCTTGTTGGGCATGAGGTTAAGCAGGCCGATCTGTAGCGGGCGGATGTCCTGGCGGAGCGCTGTCTGCTCGTCCATGACGGAGACGCCCTCTTTCACCAGCACTTCTCGGGCAGGGAGCTGATCCGGGATCTTGATTGGCACTGTGCGAACTCCAAAAAAACAAAAACCGGCATTGCTGTCGCAAAGCCGGTTTACGGATCGCAAACGGCCCTTTAGCGACTTGTTTAACGTGGCTGCAAGCCGACCGGCCAAATCACCACGGATCCATGATTGCTATTACGCCCGGTCGCCGATTGCGTCAACTGCGACCCAAATGGGGCGCCAGAGCCGCCGCAATAGCCGGTTTTCCTCGACATTATGTGCCTCGGGCGGTATTCCCGCTGCGACCTCCGCCCGGAGGCGCCAATCCAGGATTTTCGACATGAGCAAGGCACCTGAACAGATTCGCCCCGAACCCCGCGCGGGCATCATGGAAATCGCAGCCTATGTGCCCGGCAAGAGCACTGCGGGCGCAGGTGTCACCAAGGTCCATAAGCTCTCGTCGAACGAAAATCCGCTTGGTGCGTCGCCCCATGCGACCGAGGCCGTCCAGAAGTTGGCGCACAAGATGGCGTATTATCCCGACGGGTCGTCGTCACGCCTGAGGCAGGCGATCGCGGCGACCCATGGGCTCAATCCGGCCAACATCCTGTGTTCCAACGGCTCGGACGAGCTGATCGGCCTGCTTGCGCAGAGCTATCTCTCGCCGGGCGACGAGGCCGTGTACACAGAGCACGGCTTCATGGTCTACAAGATCTACACGCAGGCCGCTGGCGCGACCCCGGTCGTTGCCAAGGAGACTGGCGAGAAGGCTGACGTCGACAAGATCATCGCTGCGGTAACGCCCAAGACCAAGATCGTTTTCCTGGCCAATCCGAACAATCCTACCGGCACTTACCTGCCGTTCGAGGAAGTGCGCCGCCTGCACGCGGCCCTGCCCAGGAATGTGCTGCTGGTGCTCGACGGGGCCTATGCCGAATATGTCCGCCGCAACGACTACGAGTCCGGCGTCGAACTGGTCGCGGGCAACGAGAACGTCGTCATGACCCGCACTTTCTCCAAGATCCACGGTCTGGGTGGCATGCGCATCGGCTGGATCTATGCGCCGTCACACGTCATCGACGTGCTGGAGCGCATGCGCGGGCCGTTCAACGTCAATGCGGCGGCAATCGAGGCCGGCGTCGCGGCCATGGAAGACCGTAGCCACGTCGAGCGCACCGTGGCGCACAACGCCCAGTGGGCGGAATGGCTGGTCGCCGAATTCGAAAAGCTTGGCCTTCGCGTCACGCCGAGCGTCGGCAACTTCCTGCTCGTCCACTTCCCCGACGATGCCAGGCACGGCGCCGATTTGGCCGACGAGTATCTCAGCGCGCGTGGCTATATCCTGCGCAGGGTCGCCGGCTACGGCTTCCCCAATGCGCTGCGCATGACCATCGGCACCGAAGAGGCCAATCGCGGCGTGATCGCCGCACTCACCGAATTTCTGAAAAGTTGAACCATGTCCGATCCCCTTTTTGAAAAGATCGCCCTCATCGGCATCGGCCTGATCGGCTCCTCGCTTGCCCGGGTCATCCGGCGCGAGGGCCTGGCCCGCCACATCGCCATTTCCACGCGCAGCGCGCAAACGCTTGCGCGTGCCGAAGAACTCGGCCTCGGCGACAGCTATTCGACCGATGCCAAGGTTGCGGTCAAGGACGCCGACCTCATCATCGTTTCGGTGCCGGTTGGCTCGTCCGGCGCGGTTGCCAGCGACATCGCTCCCGCGCTCAAGCCGGGCGCCATCCTCACCGATGTCGGCTCGACCAAGGCCTCGGTCATCGCGCAGATGCAGCCCTACATTCCGGAAGGTGTCCATTTCATCCCCGGCCACCCGCTTGCCGGTACTGAAAAGTCGGGCCCCGACGCCGGTTTCGCCGACCTGTTCGAAAACCGCTGGTGCATCTTCACGCCGCTGCCGGACACCGATCCGGTGGCACTGGAAAAGCTGTCGGAATTCTGGCGCCGCTGCGGCTCCAACATCGACACGATGGACCCCGAGCATCACGACATGACGCTCGCGATCGTCTCGCACCTGCCGCATATCATCGCCTACAATATCGTTGGCACCGCCGACGATCTCGAAGCGGTGACCAAGTCGGAAGTGATCAAATATTCAGCCTCCGGCTTCCGCGATTTCACGCGATTGGCTGCTTCCGATCCGACGATGTGGCGCGATGTGTGCCTGCATAACAAGGACGCGATCCTCGAAATGCTGGCGCGCTTCTCCGAAGATCTCGCCTCGCTGCAGCGGGCGATCCGCTGGGGCGACGGCGACAAGCTGTTCGAGATGTTCACCCGCACCCGCGCCATCCGCCGCTCGATCATCGAGGCTGGCCAGGAAGTCGATGTGCCGAACTTTGGCCGCGAGGCGATCGAGCATCCGGTGAAGAACTAGGGCAGTAGGGCAGTAGGGCAGGTATAACCCTTCCGCCCGCTGCCTCGCGGCACAAGTTCTTACTGCCTTATTCCCCCAATGCCCTACTGCCCCACTCTCATTGCACTGCCGGTATCATGCCTAGCGGAATGAAGCCGAGCGTGGCTCGGCCCTTGACGATGCGCAGCGGCAGGGCCGGCGCGTCTCCAAGCAAGGCAAGCCCGGAAAACACCGATCCTATCTGCTGACGCTGCTCGGGGATGACATCCGACAGGATGCGCGACAGGTCGCGCGGGTTCTGGATGATCACCTTCAGGTCGGCGTCGACCAGCCCGTCAGCATTGATCGACCATGGCCCGCTGAGTGCCACACCCGCACTGCCGCCTGATGTCAGCGTCATCGAACGGATCATGCCTGATTGACCGCGCAAGACAGGCTGCGCGCTCGTCACAAGGGCAACGCCATTGTTGAGTGTCGTGTCGGCGCTGCCGTCGAGCTTGGGCAGTATGCGGCCATCGATCGCCTGAGGGTCGACCAAGAGCCCGGTGAAGGTTCCTGCAAGGTCGAGGTTGGTGCCGTTCGGACGCAGGTGCGTCTGGGTTTCCTCGGCGGTGAACAGCGGTGTCGGTGGGCCGTCGCTGAAGGCGGCTTGGCCGGTCAGCTTGCGCGTTTCCACCGAAATCCGCTCCGGCAAGGGATTGGCGAGGCGGGCGCTGGCGTGCAGGAGATCCCAGTTGAACTGAAGCTGGGGCAGGTCAGGCGCGGTGACGCGCAGCGGCCCGTCTAGCTCGATCACTGTGCGCATCGGCTGGTAGATCTGGGCTGCGGTGCGCAGGCTGCCGGCGCTGGCGGAAATCCTGCGGGCGGAATCCTCATAGTCCAGCCTGTCGCAGAACAGTCCGATGCGGAACGGAAAGCCCCTGATCGTAGGGCTCGCGCATTCGATTGACACGCCGTCGCGGCTCAAGCCTGCGATCGCCTCGCGGACCTCGTTTTCGGCCTTTCCGGCAAACCAGAACCAGCCGGCGCTGTAGCCGCCGAACAAAAGCACGATGAAAAGTCCGAGCCACAGGAAGCGGCGGCTGTAGTTCGGTTTTGGTTCTTGGCTTGACGTCATGCTCGGGCTCTCGCTAGTGCATGACCCCGAAAATCGGACTGACTTTCGGAAAGGATCATGCACAGATTCAAAGTGTTACAGCGTCCTTTGCGCGTCCGAGGACGCGCGGCGCTGTAAGCGGGAAACCCGCGAAACACCAACAGGCTTGGCGATATGGGCGATTTTTGGGTTTTTGGCTATGGCTCGCTGATGTGGCGGCCAGGTTTTGCGCATGTCGAGACGCGCCGCGCCCGGCTGATGGGCTTTCGCCGCTCGCTGTGCATCCGCTCCTTTGTGCATCGCGGCACCGAGCAACGGCCGGGCCTGGTGCTCGGCCTCGACCGTGGCGGCTCCTGCGTCGGGCTCGCCTTCCGCGTGCCTGGCGACCTGCGCGACGAGGTGCTCGCCTATCTGCGCGAGCGCGAACTTGTCACCAGCGTCTATCTCGAGCGCTCGCTGGCGATCCAACTCGATCAGGGCGAGAAGGTTGAGGCGGTCTGTTACATCGCCGACCGCAACCACCGCCAATATGCCGGCAAGCTCGACGCGGCGCACGCCGCCGGGATCGTCATTGGCGCGGTCGGCCAGTCCGGCCGCAACGAGGACTATGTCGCAAGCACAGTAGAGCATCTGCGTGCGCTCGGCATTCGCGACCACTGGCTGGAAGAGGTGGCGCGGCTGGTTGGCAAATGACGGCGCGCTGTCAGCAGCAAAAAATACATGCACGATTTTCGGCGGCGACGAGGGCGGACTCGCGCTAAGGATTCGCCATGCTTTTCCAACGTCCATCCGACGATGTGCTCTACGACGCCCTTCTCGCGCGCGACGCGGGTTACGACGGCTTTGCCTATGTCGGCGTGAAAACGACAGGCATCTTCTGCCGGCTTACCTGCGCCGCACGAAAGCCCAAGCGCGAGAACGTGCAGTTCTTCGACACCACAGCCGAATGCCTGCATGGCGGCTTTCGCCCTTGTCAGCGCTGCCGGCCGATGATGGGTACCGGAGAACCCGAACCGCTTGTCGCAACACTCATCGATGCGCTTGAGCGCGAGCCGGAGCGGCGATGGCTGGAAACCGACGTCATCGCCATGGGCTTCGATGCCTCGACGGTGCGGCGCGCTTTCAAGCGCCGATTCGGCATGAGCTTCCTCGAAATGGCGCGGCTGCGGCGCCTCGGCCATGCTGCCGAACGACTGACCTCCGGCGATAGMGTCATCGACACGCAGATCGACGCCGGCTTCGATTCAGGCAGCGGTTTTCGCGCCGCTATCACCCGGATGCTCGGCGAAGCACCGGCCAAGCTGCGCGGCAAGACCATGCTTAAGGCGGACTGGGTCGAAACGCCGATCGGCCCGATGATTGCGATTGCCGATGCGCATGCGCTGCACATCCTCGAATTTCTGGAACGCAAGGCGTTGCCTGCCGAAGTGGCCAAGCTGCAGGCCGCCACGGGTTCGGCCATCGTCTTTGGCCGGGCAGCGCCCATCGACCAGATCTCGGCCGAACTCGTCGCCTATTTCGCGGGAAAATCCTCGAGCTTCGCGACCCGGCTTGCGCCACAGGGCTCGGCCTTCGAGCGCCAGGTATGGGATGGGCTGCGGCAGATCCCTGTTGGCACAACGGCGACCTATTCAGGTCTCGCGGCAGATATCGGCAATCCGCCTGCGGTGCGCGCGGTCGGCCGCGCCAATGGCGCCAACCCGATCGCCATCGTCATTCCCTGCCATAGGGTTGTCGGTGTCAGCGGCGACCTGACTGGCTATGGCGGTGGCCTCTGGCGCAAGCGCTGGCTGCTCGAACACGAGCGGCGGATGGTGGCAGGCTAACTGTTAGCCGGCCTTTACGCCCAGTTCTCCCAGCCGCTTTGCTGCCGCCGGCGGCATCGGCGGGGGATTTTCCGACGTTGCAGCCTCGATCAGGAACGCATCACAGGCGGCCTCTGTCTCGGCGATCAGACGCCTCATGAACTCGTCCTTGTCCAGGCCAGCCGGGATAGGCGGCAGGAAGCGTGCCTTGATCGTGCCGGGGAAGCGCAGGAACTTGCGGCGCGGCCAGTACAGGCCGGCGACATGGGCGACCGGAACAACCGGCAGGTCGAGTGCCGAATAGAGCTCGGCGATACCCCATTTGTAGGCCGGCTCGGCTCCTGGCGCGCGGCGGGTGCCTTCGGGATAGATGATCAACTGGCGGTCGTTCTGCATTTCCTTGCGGGTCGCAACGACGACAGCCTTCAGTGCCACCGAGCGTTTGCCGCGATTGACCGGGATCATCTTCATCTTGGCGATGTACCAGCCGAAGAACGGGATCCACATCAATTCGCGCTTGAGGATGTAGAGCGGGTCGCGCAGATAGGGAAAGAAGGCGATGGCATCCCAGAACGACTGGTGCTTGGGCGCCAGGATGAACGAGCCCTCGGGCAGGTTCTCCATGCCGGTTACTTCACTCTTCGTGCCGGCGATCTTTTCCTGCAGCCACAGGCTGGTGCGGGCCCAGAATTTCGGCACGAACCAGGCGCGATGGCGCGGCGACAGGAAGTAATAGGGCGTCCACAGAATCATCTGGGCGACCAGGCTGACATAAAAGACGAAGTTGAATGCCAGCGAGCGGATATAGAGCATTGTGAGGAGCGCCTGAGGACGGATTTTGCCGTTGGTTACACCAAGCCGTCCGAAAAGGAAAACGGCGCCTAGCAGCTGCTGGCATCTTTGGGACGGGGGTGGTCCCTATTCGGACGCCTCGGCCTGCACCACGACCACGCCGTCCGCTGATGGCTTGACCGGCACGATGCCGCGGGCCAGCGCCAGAAGGTACTTGTTGTATTCGGTGAACAGCACGCGCAGGGCTTCGGGCTTGGTCAGCCAGCTCCCGTCGTCGAGCTTGGAGTTGACGACCGGATAGGGCTCCAGACTGGCATGGCGCAGCAGCCGCCCCATCTCCAGCAGGCTGCGCGGCATGTGATAATTGTTGGTCACCAAAATGACGCGCTCATAGTCATGGCCTTCGACCCATTTGGCGCTTTCCTCGGCATTGCCGATGGTGTCGAGCGCGGCGCGGTCGATGTCGACGCAGCAATTGAACAGCGCCTTGTCGCCACGGTTGGCGAGCTGCAACTGGCGTCGGGTTGCCGAAGGGTGGACGCCGCTGATCAGCAGGCGCTGGCCCTTGCCGGCCTTGAGCAGGCCAAGGGCAGCGTCGATCCGCGATTGCCCACCGGTCAGAACGATGATGGCGTCGGCCTTGGCGGGATCGGTGGGTGTGGTCAAGCCGCTGACGTGAGTCGCAAAGAGGGCGAAGCCCCCCGTGAAGATAAAGGCGGCTGCGACGAGGATAAACAGTATGCGGCGCAAAAAAACCATTCTCCGGCGCGGCTTGAGCCTGGCCGGGTAGAATTTCGTTCCTGAAACCGTCCCCGATGCGGCGAGCCCGTTCTGTCCCATCACGAAACCATGGTTAAGCCGGGAATGCGGCTTTTGCAGAGCCTAATTATACACATTAGGTGACGATAAGACATCATCCGTGATTACAACCCGTCCGGTTGATGTGTGTCGATGTCGCCGAGGTAGCTGACAACGGTGAAATGCGAGGTTGCGGCGGTCAGAGCCCCGATCACYGCGACGATCACGGCAACGCCGAGATAGCCGTTGGCACCGATGGCGAAGTTGCCGAACAAAGCGGTTGCCTGGTCGGCTTCCGGCGTCGCCAGGTTGCGCGACGACCACCAGGAAAAGATGATGAAGACGATTACCGCCGCAATGCCGCCGGCGGCCGCGCCCTTCATGCCGGTCAAAAGGAAGTGGCGGCGGAACTCGCGGGCGATGAAGCCGGCCTCGGCGCCGACGAAATGCAGCACCTCGATGATGTGGCCGTTGCCGGCCATGGCGCCACGCGTCGCAAACACCACCGACAAAACGGTCGCGGCCAGCATCAGCACCAACACGCCTGTGCCGATGGTCACGGTGGTGCGTGCCATCGCCACCAGCCGGTCGACCCAGGTGCGGTGGTCGTCAAGCGTTGCGGTCGGCACTTTGGGGGTAATCGCCTGGCGCATCGCGGCAAAATCGGGCGGGTTGTTTTCGTCGATGGTCACGATCACCAGACGCGGCACCGGCAATTCGTCGATGTTGAGGCCCGAGCCGAGCCAGGGCTCGAGCAGGCGGGCGGTGGCCGCGCGGTCGACGATCTTGGTGGCGCTGACACCTGCGAATTCGCCAGCGATACGAGCTGCTGTCTCCAGTGCCGCCTCCATGTCGAGCCCCTCGGCGGGCTTGATCTGGATCGTTGCCTCACGCGAAATCTGGTTTTCCCACACCGAAGCCGTGTCGCGCACCAGCGTGACCGCGCCCAAGGTCAGGCATGACAGGAAGGTCATGATGGCGATGACAAGCACCAGCGCGCGGCCGGCGACGTTTTGCGACGGCACGATGGGGGCTGCCTTGCGCTGCGCCCGGGGTGGTGACTGCTGCAGCGGCGCATCTTCGAATTCGTCTTCGAACTCTTCGTCGTGAGCGCGGCCGTCGGCGGGAGCCTCAATCATAGATATCGAGCCTTCCTCCGGCGAGAATCATGCGCCGGGCGTCGACCTGGTCCATCAGCCCGAGGTCGTGGGTGGCGATGACCACGGCGGTGCCGAGCCGGTTGAGCTCGATGAACAGGCGCAGCAGGCGTCGCGCCAGCGGCGGATCGACGTTGCCGGTCGGCTCGTCGGCCAAAAGGATCTCGGGTTGTTCGATCAGCGCGCGGGCGATCGCGGCGCGCTGCTTTTCGCCGCCTGACAAGACAGGCGGCAGTACGTGCATGCGCTCGCCCAGGCCAACCCATTTCAGCAGTTCGGTGACGTCGGTGCGGTAGCTCGCTTCCTCGCGGCCACGCACGCGCAGCGGCAGCGACACGTTCTCGTAGGTGGTCATGTGGTCGAGCAGGCGGAAATCCTGGAACACCACGCCGATGCGGCGTCGCATCAAAGGCAGCTCGGCGCGGGTAATGCGCGAGCGGTCCTTGCCAAAAACGCTGATCAGCCCACGCGTCGGCTTGAGCGACAGGAACAGCAGACGCAGCAAGGTGGTCTTGCCCGCGCCGGAAGGTCCGCTCAGGAACTGGAACGAACGCTCGGGAATGTGGAAGGAGATATCACGCAGGATCTCCGGTCCCATTCCGTATCTGAGGCCGACATTCTCGAAGCGGATCACGTGCTGCAGACCTTGAACTTGCGAATCCACGGAGATTCATCGGGACCCTGGCTGCCCGTTTCTACGAAACGACCATGGGTCCGCATGGTTAACGGACGGTTAAGTTTCCGTCCGGGCTGGGGCTCGAAGGCCCCTCGGTGGCAAAGCATTAACCATTTCCGTTTACCCCCTCTCAGCAAAATGTCGAAGGGGTCTGATGGCTGAGGAGCGGAAAGCACGCCCGGTTTCCGGCGAAATCATGACCGCGGAAGGCCGCGACACATTCGCCCAGCCGTCGCGCGTCGATCCAGCCGACATTGTCGATGCCGATTTCGAGGTCGTGACACCGTCGCATCCCCGCAACGAATCATCTGCCGACCAGCCCGTTTTTGCCAACCAGGCGGCGCGTGTGGGCGGGATGGAGATGCTGCGGTCCGCTCACATGCCTCCTGATGCGAGCCCTAGGCAGAGCGGGCCGGTCTTCTGGATCGCCGGTATCTCCTTGGCGGCAATGGCATTCTGGGTCTCGGGAGGGCATGCCGTCGTGCGTGCGGCAGCGTTTCCGATTGCCTGGCAATCGCCGTCACTGCGCATCGGCGAGGTCGATTCTCGCATCGACAACTCTGGCCGCAGGCCGGTGCTGCTTGTCGATGGCGTAGCGATCAACGACGGCAAAAGCCCTGCATCCTTGCCTCCGATCGACATCGCAGTGGCCGGAAATGACGGCAAGATCCTGCGTTACAGGCTGGGGACAGGGGCCATTGCTGTGGCTCCCGGCGCAAGATGGGCCTTTTCGAGCCGGCTCGACGTGCCTATGAACGGGATAAAGACCGTCACGGTCGCTTTCTCGGAATAGGATGCTGTCATGCCAGTTGTGCGCGACAAGGAAATCGAAGTGCTGTTCTCCGCCTCGGCGATCGCACGGCGCAATCTCGAACTCGCCAAGGACATCGCGGCGCACGACTACACCGACCTTCTGGTCATCTCTGTGCTCAAGGGCTCGTTCATCTTCGCCGCCGACCTGATCCGCGCGATGCACGATGTCGGCCTGTCACCGGAAGTGGAGTTCATTTTCATCTCCAGCTACGGCGCCGGCACGACCAGCGGCGAAGTCCGCGTGCTGCGCGATATCGACAACGAGGTCGCCGGCCGCGACGTGCTGTTGATCGACGACATTCTCGAATCGGGCAAGACGCTGAAATTCACCCGCGAGCTGATGATGTCGCGCGGCGCCAAGAGCTGCTCGATCGCTGTGCTGCTCGACAAGCGCATGCGCCGCAAGACCGATCTTGATGCCGACTATGTCGGTTTTGATTGCCCGGACTATTTCGTCGTCGGCTACGGCATGGACGTGGCGCACGCCTTCCGCGAGCTGCCTTTTGTCGGCGTGGTCAAAGGCGAAGACTGACCCAGCGACAGGCATAAACTTTCCCGGCCTTCAGAAATCGTCAACCAGTCGCGGCAAATATCGCCGTCATGGCAAAACTTCTGATCGTTGAGGACGACGAGTCCGTCCGCACTCTCGCAGCCCGCGCGCTCGAACGCGCTGGCCACAATGTCGATGTCGCCTGCGACGGCGCGCAGGGGCTCGATTGCATCCATGCCGAACTCGGCATCTACGATCTTGTGGTCTCCGACATCCGTATGCCGGAGATGGACGGCATCGAGATGGCGCAGCTGGCTGCCCGTTCTTATCCCGGCCTGCCGATCCTTTTGATGACCGGCTATGCCGACCAGCGCGAGCGCGCCGATGAACTCGACGCCATCATCATCGATGTCGTGCAAAAGCCCTTTACGCTTGCTGATATTCGCGACCGCGTTTCGCTGGCACTTGCGCGGACGAATCAGTCGGTAGCGCTCGCCGGCGCTGCCTGAGGCGCACGTCCGCCGGCGTTCAGTGCGAAGATGCCGGCGCCGACGATCAAAAGCGCCCCGATCACCGTGCCGCTGCCGGGAATCTCGGCGAAGAACAAGAAGCCCCACAGCGGTGCCCACAACAGGCCTGTATATTCGAACGTCGCCGCCTTGTTGGCTGGCGTGAGCCTGTAGGCCTGTCCGAGCAGCACCATGCCTATCGCGGCAATCACCCCGCAGGCGCCCATCATCAGGAAGTCGCGCAGGCTCGGCCAGAGCCATGGTCGCATCAGGAAATCGAGACTTGGGTGGCCGGTCTTGTGGAAGCCGGTGGCCGAGAAGATCGCGGTGATCACCAGCGCGCCGATGAGATAGGCGGCGTTCTGGTAGAAGGCCATGGTGGTAGCGCTTTCGGTGACGCCGATCTTGCGCGCCATTAATTGCGAAAATCCGTAGAGAAACGCCGAGATCAGCGACAGCAGTGCCGCCCATTCGAAAACGCCCGAGCCCGGATTGACCATGACGATGACGCCGAGCAGGCCGACAGCACCCGCGGCAAGGCTCTGCCACGGCACCCGTTCGCCGAGATAGGGGCCGGCCATTGTCATGATCAGCAAAGGTGCGAGGAAAAATAGTGCTGCCGCGTCGGCGATCGGCAGTGCTGGTATCGCCAAATAATAGGCGCAGTAGGAAATGAACAGGATCGATGAGCGCGTGGCGAGGAAACGCCAGTTGGGCGAGGCGAGTGCCGCCAGGCCGACATCGCGATGCACCATCAAAAGCAGGATGGGCAGTGCCACCACGGCGCGAATCAGCAGCGCTTCGCTCACTGGATAGGTGCCGGCAACAGCCTTGATCAGCGCGTCCTGGATCGAAAACACCAGCACGCCCAGGCAGAGGCACAGGATGCCGAGAAGCGTTCTATTCTGCATGAGGTCGGCGTGGCCTATCGTATGAGGTCGTCTTGTTTGTTCTATCTTGTGGCGGGCAGGGGCGAGAGCGCTTGTCGCAGCCTCCTGTTGGGCCAGCCAAAAAAATACCCGCCGTGAAAGTCGCGGCGGGTGAAAGTGAGGACGGTACTTACCAGTCCGTAGCCGCATCTGACGGCCACCTTCCAATGGGTAACCAGACTATTCATCGGCTTTTGAAACGATGCAAGCGAATTGAAATCATGACAGTCTTACAATTGCCGCGGATGATCGAGGCGTCCGGTGTTGGCCAGATCTGTACAACAGGCGCGGTGTTCCAATTCCGCGCCAAAAGCCAAGCCGTCGACATCATGGCCGATGCGATCGGCGATGTTTTCCATCAGCGCCACTGATCGCTGGCCCAATCGAATATCTTGCCATTGCTCCTGACAAAGGGCTGTCAGGAAGGCCGTGCTAGGAACGAAAGGTCAAAAGAGGAGAGAAAAACGATGATCACCTTCTACCACGCTCCCTGGTCGCGTTCGTCGACGATCCTGTGGCTCCTGGAGGAACTCGGCGTGCCCTACCAGATCGAGAAGGTGAACATTCGCGCGCCGGGCGGTGTGCCGGAGGACTATCGTTCGATCCAGCCCAACAAGAAAGTGCCGGCGATCATCCATGACGGCGTGGTGGTCACCGAGCGCGCTGCCATCTGCAACTATCTCAGCGATGCCTTCCCGGAGGCCGGCCTCGCGCCTGCCATCGGCGACAAGATGCGAGGACCGTATCTCACCTGGCTCGCTTATGCCGATGGGGTGTTCGATCCGGTCCTGGCCGCCAAGGCGCATGGTCACGAATTCATGGGTGGCGGCTATTCCTACGGGTCGTTTGCGGAAATGGTCGCCAATCTCGAACGCACATTGTCGTCACGGCCCTACATCGCCGGCGACCGTTTTACGGCGGCCGACACGCAGATCGGCGGCGGTATCAACTACGGGATCCGCGTGATGAAAGTCCTGCCTGAAAAGCCGGTATTTCTGGAGTATTTCGACAGGCTTTCCGCAAGGCCCGCCTTCCAGCGCTCCAGCCAGAAGGACTTCGAACTGGCGCGTGAGGCCGGCATGGCCGGAGCGGTGTGAAGGCAAGGAATGGGGGCACTGCCCGCTGCCGCTACTTCAGCTCCAGCAGCCGCTCTAGATAGCTGCGCTCCAGCTCGGGGCTGAGCGCGTTGCCGAGGCGCTTGCGGATCGCCTCGAGGATCTGGCGGGCGCGCTGCACGTCGATCTCGTCGGGCACCTTCACTGATTCGCCGGTGTCAGGACCGGAGGTCGCGCTCGGCCGGCCAAGCGGATCGCGGCCAGCATTCCTTTGGCGGCCGCCTTCGCCGGTGGTGCCCTGGTCGCCCTGCATGGCCTGCAACTGCTGCATCATGTCCTGGGCGCCCTGGCGTAGCGCCTCCAGTGCTCGGCCCTGATGGCCGACAGCGCGGTCGCCTTCACCCTTGCCGAGCGCACCCTCGGCCTGCTTCATCGATTGGCCGGCCTCGCCAAAACCCTGTCCTGGCTTGATGCCCAGCCCCTCAAGGCCCTTCATCAGCGCTTCGAGGTCCTTTTCCAGCTGACCCTGGCCCTCCTGCAGTTGCTTTAGCGCGTCAGCGAATTCCTGCGGGGTCATCGGCTTGCCCTGCTGGCCCTGGCCTTGCTGGTCTTGCCCCTGCTGCCCCGAGGGGTCCTGCTGGCCGGGGTCGCGATTGTCGCCGAACGGATCGGACTGCTGGTCGCCGGGCTGCTGCCCACGCTGCATCTGATCCATGCGGAAGGTCTCGTTCATCGTCTCCTGCTGGCGCCGCATGAGTTCGCCAAGCTTGTCCATCTGCTGGCGCATCTCGGAATTCTGCTGGCCCTGCTGGCCATTCTGCTGCCGGCCGGCCTGCAGATTGTTCATCATGTCCTGAAGCTGGGACAGCAACTCCTTGGCCTGGTCGCGGTTGCCCGACTTGGCCAGGTTCTCGATCTGGTCGAGCATCCGCTGCAGGTCGCTCTGGCGCAGTTCCTGGCTTTGCTGCGATTGCGCCGACTTCTGGTTCTGCTGGGCGCGTTGGGCGAATTCGCGCAGGAAGGAGTCCATGGCCGAGCGCAATTCGGCCATCAGCTTGTCGATCTCTTCGTCGCTGGCGCCGCGCTCAAGCGCGTCCTGCAAGGCCTGCTGGGCCTGGCGCAGGCGCTTTTCCGCCGCCGACAGATTGCCGTCCTCGATGCCGAGCGCGACCTGCCAGAGATAGCTGACCACCTCGCGCAGCTGGTCGTCGGATCCGGCCATCTTGAGCCGGGTTCGGGCGCTCATCAGGGCGAGATAATGCGAAAGATTGTCGATCGTGTCTTCCGGGCGCAACGTGATCGCGTCCATCAGATCGAGCACGCGCGGCTTGGCGTTGGCATCGAGCGCCAGCAGCCGACGCTGTTCGATCACCGCCCGCGCAAGCGGGTTGGTGAAGGGCTTTTCAGGCAGGATGAACGTCTTGGTCTCGCTTTCGGCTTCCTGGCCGGCATCGTCGACTGCCTGCAGCGTGAGCTTCACCGGCGCACCGGCCCAGACATGCTCGGTCAGGTCACGCGTCGCCTTGACCGGCTTCTTGGCCGCGCCGCGACGGGGCAGGGCCAGCGGCATTTCGGGCGCGCCATAAAGCGGGCGGGCGGTCGGCGACTGTGCTTCATCAAGGGCGAACTGGGCCTTGGCCGATGCCGCGCCATAGTCGTCTTCGATGTTGTAGGTCAGTTCCAGCGTGCCGTTGACGGCGCGCTTGGGCTCGCCGGCGAAGCTGATCGTCGGCGGGTTGTCTGGAATGACGGTAAAGCCCCAGCTGTCGAGCTCGTCGCCGCCAGATTTGAGTGTCACCTTGCCTTCGGCCACCAGCTTGTCGGTAAACTGGCTGACGGTGGCGACCGGGCCGGTGGCAACGGGCTTGGCTGGATCGGCGTTCTGGCCCATCGGGGCGATGTCGCGCAAGGCTCCACTTGCATCGGTGAATGCAAGTGTTTCATCGCCGGAGCCGCCGGTCACGCGTAGTGACAACTCGCTGCCCTGGGGCACGTTGATGACCGGCATCTCATCGCTGGCACCGGTGGTGAGGAAGATCGGCGCCTTGCCGGTATATGCCGGTGGCGTCACCCAGGCGTCGATGCGCGGGGCAACGGCGTCACGTGCCGCATGCACCCTGAACGCGTCGCCGAGACGGCCCCCCATCGGGCCAAATGAAAAGGCAAAGGCGCAGACAAACAGCAGTGCCGCTGCCGCTCGCAGTGCCCAGGGGTCGCGTTCAGGCACGCGGGTCTTGGGCAGGTCGCCGCCGAGCGTGCTGAGCCGCTCGGCCATGCGCTTTTGGTGTTCGCGCCACAGCGCGTCGGCAAAATGGTCAGGCTTGCCCGAGGGCCGGTCGCTCTGGACCTGTACCGGCGTGTGGAGCAGGTCGTTGGCGCGTTCGACGCGGCTGTCGATCTCGGTCCATGACGGCAGGCTAAAGAAGCGAAGCGGATAAAGCGACGCCAGCCCGGCGAACGCGAAGGCAACAGTCAGCGCCAGCCGCGCCATGTCGGGCATCAGTCGGAACAGGCCGAGCCATGACAAGGAGACAAACAGGCTTGCGACAACGATCAGCGGCAGCACCAGCGGCCAGCCGCGCTCGACGATCATGGCCGCGCCGATGGCAAGACGTGTCCTGCCCAGGGAGGCGTTGATGTCGCGATGCAGCTCTGATCTGGTCCGTTCCGTCATCGGCCCTTCCGCTTGGGTGGCGCGGGATGCGGCCCACTTGCCTATGGCAGAATACCATCAATCACGGCGAAGGCGAGGCGGCCAACGCAATCGTGAAGCGCAGTAACAGTGCTGTACATCCTGGTGGATGCGCAAGGAACGCCGGATCTGCGTGTTGTCAGGCCAGCCAGTCCGGCACGGAGTCGAGCCCGATCAGTTCCTCATAGGTCTGGCGCTTGCGCACGACATGGAAGCGGTCGCCGTCGACAAGCACTTCAGGCACCAGCAAACGGGTGTTGTAGGTGCCAGCCTGCACCGCGCCATAGGCACCGGCAGTGCTGACGGCGATCAGGTCGCCCGACTTGAGCTTGGGCAGGTCGCGGTCGAGGCCGAGATAATCGCCGGTCTCGCAGACCGGACCGACGATATCGACCATCATGCGCGGCGCATTGGCGGGCGGCTGCACCACCGGGCGGATGTCGTGGAAGGCATCGTAGAGCGTCGGGCGGATCAGGTCGTTCATCGCCGCATCGACGATCAGGAAGTTCTTGGCGTCGCCTTCCTTGACGAAGATCACTTCGGATACCAGCACGCCGGCATTGCCGACGATCAGCCGGCCCGGCTCGAACATCACCTTGAGGCCGAGCTTGCCGACGTGCTTGTGCACGATCGCGGCATAGGCGTCAGGCAAAGGCGGTGGCGAATTGTCGGTCTTGTAGGGTATGCCGAGGCCGCCGCCGAGATCGACATGTTCGATGGCGTGGCCATCGGCCTTGAGCGTAGCGACCAGCTCTACCAACAGCGCAAAGGCGTCGTCGAACGGCTGCAATTCGGTGATCTGGCTGCCGATATGCATGTCGATGCCGGCAACCTTGAGGCCGGGCAGGGCGGCTGCGCGGGCATAGACTTCGCGCGCGCGCTGGCGGGGAATGCCGAACTTGTTTTCAGCGAGACCGGTCGAGATCTTCTTGTGTGTCTTGGCGTCGACATCGGGATTGATGCGCAGCGACACCGGGGCCGTCTTGCCGTTGGCGACAGCCCGGGCCGAAAGCAGCTCAAGCTCGGGTTCGGATTCGACATTGAAGCACAGGATGCCGGCCTGCAACGCGAAATCCATTTCGCGCGCCGTCTTGCCGACGCCTGAAAACAGGATCTTCTTGGCCGGAATGCCGGCGGCAAGCGCACGCCGCATCTCGCCTTCCGACACCACGTCAGCACCGGCGCCAAGCCTGGCCAACGTCTTCAGCACCGCCTGGTTGGAATTCGCCTTCATGGCGTAGCAGACCAGCGCGTCGAGATCGGCGAAGGCCTTGGAAAAGACGTTGAAATGGCGCGTCAGGGTCGCTGTCGAATAGCAGTAGAACGGTGTGCCTACCGCTTGCGCAATGTCGGTCAGCGCCACATCTTCGGCGTGCAGGACGCCGTCACGATAGTCGAAATGGTTCACGGCAACAGGCTTTCGAAGATTAGCGGGCCGCTCAGAGCAGCGGGTCGAGGATGAAAGGCTTGTCCACGACCGGTTTCTGCGGCGCGGGGCCGACAGGCTGGCCGGCTTTTTGCGCATCCTTCTGGGCCTGCACGGCGGCCYCATAAGGCGTGTCGAGACCGGCCTTGCGCCCACAGGCCGAAACCAGGCCGACCGCAGCGATTAGCCCGAGCGTCATCACAATCTTGCCAGCGGTCATCGATCCATCCGTCCGAGAAATTTTCCCCGCCGCTTGTAGCGGAGATTTTTGGTCATTGCACCCCGGCTTGATCAAGCTTTCGCGAGACGTTTTTTCCAATAGCGGATCTGTTTCTTCACCTCGGCGGGAGCCGTGCCGCCAAAGGATGTGCGGCTCTTCACCGAGTTCTGCACCGACAGAACCGAAAAGATGTCGGCGGTGATGCCGGGATGGATCGATTGCAGGTCTTCAAGAGCGAGCTTTTCCAGTCCGAGCTTCTTCTGTTCGGCCAAGGCCACGGCGCGGCCGGTGACATGGTGCGCCTCGCGGAAGGGCAGTCCGAGGGTGCGGACCAGCCAGTCGGCGAGGTCGGTCGCGGTCGAATAACCCGAACCGGCGGCCTTCTTCATCGCCTGGTCATTGATCGTCATGTCGGTGACCATGCCCGACATCGCCGCCAGCATCAGGTCGAGCGTTTCGGCGGCGTCGAACACCGCTTCCTTGTCTTCCTGCATGTCCTTGGAATAGGTCAGCGGCAGGCCTTTCATGACGGTCAACAGGCCGATCAGATGGCCGTTGACGCGGCCGGTCTTGGCGCGCACCAGCTCGGCGGCGTCGGGGTTCTTCTTCTGCGGCATGATCGACGAGCCGGTCGAATAGCCGTCCGACAGGCGCACGAAGCCGAATTGCGGCGTCGACCAGATGACGATCTCTTCGGCCAGCCGCGACAAATGCGTGGCGCAGATGGCGGCGATCGACAGGAATTCGAGCGCGTAGTCGCGGTCCGACACGGAGTCGAGCGAGTTGCGGGTCGGCTCGCGGAAGCCGAGTGCTGTTGCTGTCTTGTGCCTGTCGATGGGGAAGCCGGTGCCGGCGAGGGCGGCCGCACCCAGCGGGCTCTCGTCCATGCGCTCGATGGCGTCGCGGACGCGGGAAAGGTCGCGGGCAAACATCTCGACATAAGCCATGCAGTGATGGCCAAAGGTCACCGGCTGCGCCGTTTGCAGATGGGTGAAGCCGGGCATGACGGTTGCCGCATGCTGCTCGGCGCGTTCCAGGAAGGCAGCGATCAGCCCCTTCAGCGCTTCGGCGACGCGGTGGAATTCGTCCTTGACCCAGAGCCGGAAGTCGACCGCCACCTGGTCGTTGCGCGAGCGTGCCGTGTGAAGGCGTCCCGCTGCCGGGCCGATCAGTTCGGCCAGGCGCGACTCGATGTTCATGTGGATGTCTTCGAGCCGGGTCGAGAAGGCAAACTTGCCATCTTCGATTTCTCGCAGGATCGTGTTCAGCCCGTGAGCGATTTTCTGTTGATCCTCAGACGAAATAATGCCCGTTTCCGCCAGCATTTCAGAGTGGGCAACGG